>DAOUXE010000237.1 GCA_030666765.1 Methanosarcinales archaeon | reverse complement strand
CGGTGAGCACTATTTTTTGGTGGCTACATGTTTATGCACACATACGACAACACAAAAACAGAGCATGTATCCACTCTACAAACGCCCGTGGTTCAGCGTCTATCTGGACGCAGACGGTAGCATGACCATGAGCGGCATCCTTGCACCCGTGGTAAAGCCTTTCACATCCGACCTTCTTGACGTCTTCGAGAGCGCAAAACCGGTCGGCGCAGATGGGGGCGAACTGATCTTCTCGACGTGGATGCCGCCGATACCCGGGCGCGCGTTTGATCGGCTTGTGAAAAGCCAGTTTAATGCCAGAATCGGAAAAAATATACCGGATCAGGTCACGATATCGATCACAGAGGAGTGCCCGAATAGGTGCATCCACTGCGCACTTCCTGATACCGAAAACAAGGCATCACTACCGCCAGAGGTGGTGAAGGATGTGATCGATCAGGTGACCGACATGGGTGCCACATTGATCATATTCGACGGCGGTGAGCCCATGATGTACCCGGAACTTGCAGAGGTGGTCAGGCATGTCAATCCAGATAAGGCGATTTCGACTGTGTTTACGTCCGGAACAGGGCTTACAATGGAGCTAGCAGAATCGCTAAAGGATGCCGGACTCTTTGCTGTAAATGTGAGCATCGACAGCCCGCACCAGGAGGAACATGACCGGATGAGGGGGCGGAGCGGAGTATTTGATGATGCGATAGCTGCAATCAAAAACTCACTTGCGGCAGGCATGTTTGTCGATATCTATGTCGTGTTATCCCCGATGAACATCAATGACCTGAAGGAATTTTATTCGCTTGCTGTAGAAACCGGTGTCCATGAACTCTCGTTTTATGAGATCGTTCCGACTGGCCGGTGGATCGATCACGAAACCGATGTTCTGAGTGATGCGGATCGTGAAACCCTTGACTCATTTGTTAAGTGGGCAGCAAACGATGGCAGGGTGCGGGTATTCTCGATACCTCATGCGATGGAGAAGATTGGCTGCTTTGCAGGGAAAAGATGGCTCCACGTAACCCCACAAGGAGATGTGCTGCCCTGTGCATGTATCCCGATTCCTTACGGGAATATTCGGGAGGAAAGAATCGAAACGATCTGGAAACGGATCAGGAAGGACTCCGCATACAACGCGGGATCATGCCTGATGCGAAACCCTGAGTTCAGGAGGCGTATATGACTACAAAGAACATAATCCCGCTCTCGACTGTGGACTGGTACGGACGCGCCGCAACTGTTGTCTTCCTGATGGGCTGCCCGTTCAGATGTCCGTACTGTCAGAACCATGCGCTCCTTAAGATGGGGCAACTCAGCTCCGAACCGGCAGACATCGAAGAAATCGAGTCAGAGATTAAGAAAAACTCCTTATTCATAAGTGCGGTCGTCTTTACCGGTGGCGAGTCGTTCCACCAGTTAGGTGCACTCTTGCATCTCGCAGAATTCACTCACAAGCAAGGTCTGCTCGTAGGTGTTGAGACAAACGGGTACTACACCGACCGGATCAAGCAGATGATCGATGCACATCTCGTCGATCTGATCTGTATGGATGTGAAGGCACAGCTTACGCGTGATGCGTATCTCAGAATCTGTGGTATCGATGCTGCAAGCCGTGTCTCGGATTCGCTTGGGCTATGTAGACTATGCAAGGAGAACAATATTGATTTTGAGGCAAGAACGACGGTATTTCCTGATTTTATCGGATCTCCATCTGAGATACGCTCGATTGCTGAATCCATACGGGAAATTGCAGGAGATGTGCGGTACATCATCCAGCAAGGCATCCCGGAACACGCATGGAAGGATGTGCCTGAGAGGGCATACACCCGGGACGAACTGATCTCGCTTGCAAAAATAGCAAGACGGTTTTTATCGGACGTCAGGATCCGGACGAAGGAATCCGGCGAGGAATGTGTATGATGACCGTTGAAAGCATAATCAACGCTATAACATACTTCAGTTTCTATCTGTACTACGTCCATCGTACATCGCTCATCATCTTGTTCCTTCTGCTGCTGGGTTTCTATATTTTATACCGGACCTGCACAAAGGATCTCAGATCGATCCCATACGCGGTTAGTGCGATTCCTGAAAGACTACTTGCATGGGATCGGAAGAGCAATGTCAGTGCAAGGATGCACGGGTATAGGAACCTTTCTGTGCGACCGCGAATCTACAAGCTGCTTGTACCACTCATTGTCGCACTGGCGATCGCATATATCCTGCTTGCACACCTGGTCTTTCCGGCGGTTGTAACGTCCGGAAGTATGGAACCAACACTCGAAAAATACGACATCGTTCTTGCGCAGAGGCTGCATCTGACCCCTGAAGTAGGGGACATTATCGTCTTCGATGTTGAGGAATCTCCCATTCCTGTGGTTCACAGGATCGTTTCGGTATCTGCTAGTGGGATCCGGACAAAAGGCGATGCAAGTAAAAGTGATTTTCCAGACGGATGGGTGCTCCGGATGGATCAGATACACGGTGAACTGGTCCTATACAAGGGAGAGCCGATCATGACCAAAAACATCGGTAGATACATCCTCTTCGACCCTGCCGAAGAGGTTGTCATCAGAAGCAAATATGGCTCTGAATTCTACCATACATCCCGGATCCTCAAATATATAAAGAGTATGGGGCTTACGATCGCAATAATATGCATCTGCTTATATATTTACTTCGTGGCAACTGAGGGGCACTAACCCTCATGTGTGTTGGGTTAAGCACCCATGAGATCATGATCTGCCAGATATTATCAGGATGATGCGCGATCTCGGCTTTATACAGATCCAGATCGCAACAAACGGCATCCGTATCGCAAATAGCGTCGAGTACTGCAGGGAACTCGTGGAGGCGAGTCTGCACACGGTGTATCTCCAGTTCGATGACATGACGCCTGAACTATACCACCCTATCCGCGGGTTCAACGCGTTTCCCATAAAACTGCATGCGATCGAGAACTGCCGGAAAGGAGGACTCAAGAGTATAACCCTTGTGCTGACATTGATTAGAGGGGTAAACGACGATCAGATCGGCGATATCATACGGTTCGCATCACATAATCTCGATGTGGTCAAAGGGTGTTGACATGCAGGTTTTCATAGAACAAGAGTCGCAATGGACTGTATTTGAATAGAAATAGCTTGTACCATCTACAGAAAGCAGATAACATCCGTTCATAAAGACCATTTTTTCTAAAACCTTTCCTCTTT
>DAOUXE010000150.1 GCA_030666765.1 Methanosarcinales archaeon | reverse complement strand
CTTGCCTCGCTTGCGCCCATGCGCACCAGATCGATCGCTTTTTGGGTCGCAAGCGCGGGGTTGTCTGAGTGTACCCACGAGCACTGCTCGCGAATATTTACCATCACCAGAAGATACGGATTCAGTCCCGAATCCTCAAGCAGGTGCTCGAAGGTTATCTGGTGCATACGCGGCGAGCACGCGGCTACGACGACATGGTCAATACCACTCTCGATATCGGCTCTGATCTCTTCCTGTCCTGCATCGGAACATGCAAAATCGATATCTCTGGCTATGTGGACACCGTCAAACTCCCTCGCCTCCGCTACGATTGCATCGATATCAAGGACTCCGCCGATGTTGAGCCCGCAGTGACAGATGTATACTCCGATTTGCATGTAGTTGATCGTGGTTTATTTACGGTCATAAATAGATAAACCTCTTCATGCCGGTTGGTGATTGCTCACTGTGGCGTAGTATGTCCTACGTCAATGGTCTCAGCCGTCGCCTGCATGAAATGGATCACATTAGCGCATAGGCATTGTTTTTATCAGCTATATGAAAAACGAACGAAAATGACTTATGAACCACGAATTTCACTGATCACTGGTTATCTGCGACGTTGCCCCCATCTAATAGCCTCTCACAATATTGAGCGTGTACGACGAAATAACTTCTTGCAAGATTTACGACCCGGTGAGATCTGCATCGCTTGCAATCAATCCGGACTTAATCCCTGATCGCCTGCTCGATCCACAGGATATCACTAAGTATCGCGCTTGCAGTCTCCACAGATCCCGCACCGATCCCACCGATCGTGATCCTGCCTGCAAGTTCGGTCTGAATGGACGCGAGATTGAAGGTTCCACCGATGCTTAATGGGTGGTTTCTCGGCACTATCTTTGGCGCAACCTTAAGAACCCCATCCCGAATCTCCCCGATCAATTTTATGGTGTGCCCTTCTTCTTTAGCCAGTTTGAACGATTCTGGAGTGATCTTTGTGATGCCGGTCACATCCACGTCATCATACCCGGCATCCATCCCGAATACTGAGTTCGCAAGAATCACGATCTTTGCAGCGGTATCGATTCCATCAACGTCTGCGCTCGGGTCTGCCTCGGCAATACCGAGTTCCTGCGCCTCCCCGAGCGCATGTTCATAAGAGACACCTTCATCATCCATCCGGGTTAGGATGTAGTTGCAAGTCCCATTCAGCACGCCCTCGATGCTTATAATCTTGTTTCCAGCCAGAGTCTCATTCGAAAGGTTGATTGCTGGCATTGCCCCTCCGACCGTCGCCTCAAATCTAAAATGAAGGCCATTATTCCTCGCAAGCCCACACAGCTCCGAATATTTCACGACAATCGGTCCTTTATTCGATGTTACTACGTGTTTCCCGCTCTCAAACGCTTTCCTGATGTGCGAAAGCCCGATTCCACCTGTTGTTATGTCAGTCGGCGTCGCCTCGACCATGATCTCATGATCAATGCCCGCGATTACATCGAGTGCGGTCATGTCTACCGTATCCGCAACCGCAACCGCACCAGTCTCCCTCTTCCGCTGCAGCGCGGACACAAGATCGACACCATCAGCGTCCGCAACAGCACCGTGGGAATCAGCGATCGCAACCACCTTTATTGGGTAGTCCGTGCGCATAAGAGCGTCTGCAATGCCCTGTCCGACAGCGCCGAATCCAATGATCGATATTCGTATGCTCATGTTTCACCAGAGTTTGTTCTGAAGTCTATTTCAATTCGTCCATATTAATTTCTCGTGTATCGCTCATACAGCGCCTGAAACTCAGCCACATCCACAACCTTGGATGTAGGCGCATGGTACTTAACCGTGCCTGACGCCAGGATCATCACCTGATCAGAGAGTGCGAGACCTCGCTTTAAGTCGTGTGAGATCATGATCGTGGTTATCCCTGATCCGGTAAGTGAATTCAGAACACTCTCAAGACTTGCTGATGCTTGCTGATCAAGCCCGGTGTACGGCTCATCGAGCAGCAGCACCGACGGGTTGTGAAGGATCGCACGAGCGATCGATAGCCGCTGTTTCATGCCTCTTGAGAACGTTCCGACGCGATCGTTTTTTCTACCGGCAAGTCCGGTCTCTTCAAGGACTTCATCGACCCTCCTATCGACCTCCGGAATTGCATACATCTTTCCAAAGAATTTAAGATTTTCGCCTGCCGTCAGTTCGTTGTACAGGTAGGTATTATGCGAGATCACTCCAATGATTCCCCTAACCTTTTCCGGAGATTTTTTAACATTAAAACCTCCAATCTCCACAGTACCCCAGGTTGCATTGACAAGCGTCGCCATGATCTTGATAAGCGTCGTCTTACCTGCGCCATTCGGTCCGACGATCGTTAAGAACTCTCCGTGTTCTACTGAGAAATCGACATCATCAAGCACGGTCATGCTGCCAAAGTTCTTTGTAATCTCATGAACATAGATCATCGTACTTGTTTTTTTTCTTTGATTGCATTTAACAATTGCCACACCGCAGGTACCCGCAGAAAGGAATTTAAAGTAGTGTCCACAAGAGAAGATTTAATGAAGGATGTGGGGCACGGTACGAACCCGAAAAAGGATTGGGACCTGTTTTTAATAGGGCACAGCATTCATTCTCGAACGATCCGTAGTAAGTCCCAATAAAAATATCTCCGCGGTTGTTTTTCTTGCCAGAAAGCACAGAACCGCAATCGCGACCAACCAACATACTTCGAGTAGTTACACCGGAACCTCTGGAAGAGTGAAAAAGTATGTTCACTCGTAATACCAGAGAGTCAACCGGATTCACTCCATCAACCGGTTAATCCCCTCAAGCACTGCCTCCACAGATGCCATGATAATGTCGGTTCTGGCACCCTTTGCTGTGACCACTCTTTTTGTCAGAGCGCACTGTGACAAACACCTCCACAAGGGCATCGGTGCCGCCGGTGATCGAATCGACGTGGTACTCCTCAAGCTCTATGTCATGCAGTTCGCTAATAGCCTTCTTAAGCGCATCGATAGCAGCGTCCACAGGACCAGTTCCGACACCAGCCTCGATGACGTGATTGCCGTTCACTGCCAGTTTGATAGACGCGGTCGGCGTGACACGGTTTCCTGATACCACAGTCAGTTCCTCGAGTTTCACCTTCGCCTCCTTATAGATCCCAAGTACGGTCTCTGTGATCGCCTGTAGATCCGCATCGGTAACCCGCAGCCCCTTGTCCCCGAGTTCCTTTACACGCACAAATATATCGTTTAATTGCGCATCACTCGCTACAATCCCGAGTTCGCGAAGCGATGCATCGATCGACGCCCTGTTGGTATGCTTTCCAAGAACGATTTTCTGCTCCCTGCCGACAACCTCTGGCGAGATCGGCTGGTATGTGAACGGGTCTGCAAGGAGTCCGTGCACATGGATGCCCGCCTCATGTGTAAACGCATTTCCACCGATTATTGACTTGTTTGGAGCGACGAAAACTCCTGTAAGCCTGCTGACGAGACGAGATGTGGTGTAGAGTTCCTTGCAGTTGATCCTCGTCTCCCTGTGATAAAGTGATTCAAGCACCATCGCCACCTCTTCAAGCGGTGTGTTCCCGGCACGCTCACCGATGCCGTTTATGGTCACGTGCGCCTGCGCTGCACCCGCAAGGATCGCAGCTACCGTGTTCGATGTCGCAAGCCCGAAGTCATCGTGGCAGTGAATGCTTACAGGAGCACCAAGATCGGCAAGTTCCCCAAAGTCACTCCAACAGCCGGTTGATCCCCTCGAGCACAGCCTCGACCGATGCCATGATGATGTCGGTTCCGGCGCTTTTTGCAATGACCTCCCTATCATCAGGTTCATAATACATCGTGACCTGCACTTCAGTGAGGGCATCAGTGCCTCCACTGGTCGAATGGGCATGGTACTCTCGCAGTTTTATGTCCTGTATTGCAGCTGCTTTCTTGAGTGCATTGATCGCAGCGTCCACAGGACCTGTTCCAATGCCAGCCTCGACAACGTGATTGCCGTCCACCATCAGCTCGATGGATGCGGTCGGCGTGACCGGGTTCCCTGATACCACGGTGAGTTGCTCGAGTTCTACCCTTGCCACCTTGTGTATCCCAAGCACAGTCTCCCTAATTACCCGCAGCTCAACATCTGTAACCGGTATGCTCTTGTCTTCAAGTCTCTTCACCTGGTCGAATATATCATCCAGTTGATCGCCTGTGGCTGTGAGTCCGAGTTCGCGCAGCGCAAGTTTGATCGATGACCTGCCTGCGTGCTTTCCAAGAACGATTCTCCGCTCTCTTCCAACAGTCTCTGGCGTGATCGACTCATAAGTCGCGGGGTCTGCAAGAATTCCATGTGCATGGATGCCTGCCTCATGCGTAAACGCATTTCCACCGATTATTGACTTATTTGGAGCGATAGCAATACCTGTAAACTGTCTTACAAGGCGCGAGGTGGTATACAGTTCCTTGTAGTTGATCCTCGTCTCCCTGTGGTAGAGTGACTCAAGCACCATCACCACTTCCTCAAGCGGCGTGTTTCCGGCACGCTCGCCGATGCCGTTTATGGTCACGTGCGCCTGCGCTGCACCCGCAAGGATCGCAGCCACCGTGTTCGATGTCGCAAGCCCGAAGTCATCGTGGCAGTG
>DAOUXE010000275.1 GCA_030666765.1 Methanosarcinales archaeon | reverse complement strand
TAATCTCGTGTAATCTCGTGGTTTTATATGTGGACGCCCCCACAATACTCGAGTAAGTACGCTTGGGTAAAGATAGTAGGGAGATGCTAAGCAGGTGGATCTCATGGGTGCTTAACCGAATACATATCAATGGCTCTCTGGTAATTCGAGTTGCACAACCTGATTCGACTTCACAAAATCAGGTCATGCGAACCAAAAAACATACGACCGATCCAGCGAATACCACTGCATGAGACTTGTAATTGGGATCACAGGTGCATCAGGTGTGCAGTACGGAATACGCCTCGTAGAAGTACTGCAGGGCAGGGCAGAGATGCATCTGGTCATCACCAAAACCGCGCGCCAGATAATCGAGATCGAATCGGATACCAGCGTCAGCGCGGTCGAGGAACTTGCCACCCACGTACCGGATGAGCACGATTTCATGTCTCCGGTTGCGAGCGGGTCGTACCTCTTCGACGCTATGGTGATAGTGCCGTGCAGCATGAAGACGCTTGCAAGTGTAGCAAATGGTATATCGGACACCCTGATCACGAGAACTGCTGATGTCTGCCTTAAGGAAGAGCGAAAACTGATTATGGTTCCAAGAGAGACTCCTCTTAGTCTGGTCCACATCGAAAACATGCTCCGTGCGAAACAGGCTGGTGCGGTGATCCTTCCCGCGTGTCCGGGATTCTACCCAAAGCCTGGTAGCATCGAGGACGTGGTCGATATCATTGTCGGACGGATACTGGACATTCTCGGAATCGAACACGCATTGTACGAGCGGTGGGGTTAATACTAAACCGGACCATAGTTTATCTACATCATGTCCAGCAATTTCGAGCAGATATACGTGAAACATCCCGAGTGGTTTGGTGAATGGTACGAGCCAGTGGTCATGCTAATCCTCTTGATCACGCTGGTGCTTATAATTCCTTACATATACGCCGAATTATTTGAGGAGTATGTGAATCAACTCTCGCGAAAGAGATGAAGATCACACGCCTTACGTCGGGATGCAAGGTCATCGATGACCTGCTCGGCGGCGGATTTGAGACAGGGGTTGTGACACAGTTGTTTGGAGCTGCCGGGACCGGAAAGACTAATATATGCCTTCAACTGATCATAGAATGTGTAAATAGTGGGAAAAAGGTAATATTCATCGATTCGGAGGGGTTTTCACCGGAGCGGTTCGAACAGATCGCTGGAAATGATGCGGCAACGATTGCGAAAGACGTGATCGTATATGAACCGGTAAATCTGGATCAGCAGTATTCTGCCATAAAAGAAATCGATAAGATCGTCAATGAGAATGTTGGACTCGTTGTTCTGGATTCGGCGACCACGTTCTACCGTCTTTCGCTCGAGAACAATGGCAACATCGCGCTTCGGAGGGGACTTGCGAATCAGATTGCGCACCTGCATAGGATCGCACGAAAGTATGGTATTGCAGTCGTGATCACCAATCAGGTCTACACAGAGGTTGATTCCGGTGAACTCTGCCCTGTCGGTGGCACAATGATCGAGCATCTCTCAAAGGCGATCATCAAACTCGAGCGTATCGGCACAGGCAGGCGGCGGTTTGTGATCCAAAAACACAGGTCGAGACCGGAAGGTGTGTCCTGCGAGTTCATGATCACCCAGGCGGGGGTGAGATGATCCACACCGTGTATCTGGTACGGGCGATCGGTTTCATCGTGATCGGTGTGACGTTTGCAAGTATCATCGTCGAGACCAATATCTTGTCCCGGCTCGGAGTGCTCACGAAGGGGATTTGCAGGATCTCCAACCTCTCCCACGGGTCTGTGGTTGCGCTTCTCGCCTGCATCATGAGTTCTACCAGCGGAAAGTCGATGCTTGCAGAGTTCTACAAGAGAGGCAAGGTTGGCAGAACCGAGACGACGCTGACCGTTTTGATGAGCACGTTTCCAGTCGTGCTCGGCGAATCACTCTTCCGGATACATGCCCCGATCGCAGTCGCATTGTTAGGACCCGCTGTTGGAGGAGTGTACGTTTTACTCACGCTCTTTTCGGCATTCGTACAGACGCTCGGCGCATTGATCGCATCGAGGTTGCTACTTCCGAAGAGAGCGTGTGCCATTGGGGGTGTGGACCGGTCGGATGACAGGTCGATCGCACTTGACTGGCAGACGATCAAGAAAGGGATAAGGCAGGCATATCCGACCCTCCGAAAGATTGTTCCTATCCTGGTAGTCTCGATGCTTGCGATCGAGTTCCTGCTGAGTCTCGGAGCTGGGATATATATCACGCATGCATTTGCTCCGGTGCTGAATCTGCTTGGGCTGCCAGGCGATGTGATCTATGTGCTGATCGCGCAGTTCATCCACTTCACGGCAGGGTATGCAACGGTGCATGCGCTGCTATTAAATGGTGTGATAACCGACAAACAGGCGATATTAACGCTTCTTGTTGGTAGTATGGTTGTTATAACTATGATCTATGCGAAATATAGTTTTTCGATGTATGTCTCGCTATTCGGAAAGTTTGGAGTTACGATCACAGCGATCAACTACGCATCCAGCATGATCGCAAAGATTCTCATGATCTTGCTGGTGGTTGTGTGGTACTGAATCGTCTAATGGTGGGTGATCCATCGTGTTTCAGGGTTTAATATACTGCACTCACCAGCAATTCCCGTTGTGTCTGTAAACGCATGCGGACAGAGGGTC
>DAOUXE010000213.1 GCA_030666765.1 Methanosarcinales archaeon | reverse complement strand
CTGAATACTTTAAGTTAAGGAAACTCAGGCAAAAGGCTCTGAAACTAAGCAACTGGTACAAGACGAGATGGGATAAACTAAAGGATGGGTTATGCGCATGAATACTGGAATTATACAACCGGAATACCACAGAAACGGAAATAAACTGCTGCACAGGTACTGAAAGGGTTATGAGATGCGCAAGCGTGTATGAAAGGAAACTTTCTTGTACCGTTCTGAGATGAGGAGAGACGGGTAACCGCCTCGTCTTTAGTCTGCGATCCTTTTTTCTAATTTTATCACGGATGGATAGATAGGCGGGCGATACGAGTTTTAACAGGTTATTTTCTGGCAAGCCCTAACTGTAAAAAGTGAAGATGTGCAACGTTTCGATGCCGGGGCTATCGATCCCCGGTCTTCGCCAGTTCGAGGCGCTGCCCTTTGACTATCAGCTTGTCTGACCGTCTTGCAATGCTTCTTATAAATGTCGAACTCAGATCGAAGACCCTGGACAGTCCTGCCATAGAGCGGTTGCCCTTGAAAACCTCCTCTTCGATCGACTCGATCATATCGGCAAGCTCCCCATCGCTCTTGAACGTGATCATGATCAAGTCGCTCATATCCTTGATCGAACACTGGAAATTTGCATGTAACTTCGAATATGATACCGTATATTCCTTGTCTGGAGTTTTCCCGGGTTCTGGCATCCTCCACTGACTCTCAATCAACCCGCTCTTCCGCAGGATCACAAGACTCGACTTGACGTCTGCACCGATGCGCTCTGTAAGTTCCTGCTCGGTCATCCACCCCTCTGATAACTCATCAAAGACGCTTTTGTGTATGCTTGAGCCAAATGTCCGCAATAATGGTACCAGGTCGGAAGGGTCGTTCACGAGTTTTGTCCGTTTCCCCATCTGTGTCGTCATGGTGCACTATGTCCTTGCCAGATTGTCCAGAAACGCCTTTGCCTTGGTCTCATCACCGTGCACGAAAATAAGTCTCATCTCATTGTTCAGTTCAATCACCATCTTATCAAAGAATTTCTTTTTGGCGTGGACCCTAATATCATTTTCGGTGTACATGCGTGCATCGTTACTGTAATATGTACTATGCCCGTCTTCGATACGGAAGACTTTAAAACCCATCTTCGCAAGAGTATCGGTGACCAATTCTATGGAGATCCTATCCTCGTACTGTCTTATAATCATATATCTCTAAATATTAATATATCGGATCAAGATCTTCGATATGCGAAAATGCATTGTCAAGTTGGCTTTTTGACTTGTCCCGCATCTCCTTCTCGAACCGAATTGCATCCGCCGCAGTGGCATACAATTTTTCAAGTTCCGGGACCGAGTTTAGCGTAAATAGTGACAAAACTCTTGGTCTGCCTCTCTGAATAAGAACCCCTTTGAAGACTTGCCCGATCTCGGTGGATAGTTCTTCTATGGTCTTGGTGATCAGATCGAGATCGAGATATTTCTTGTCACCTTTGATGATCAGCATCGCACGCGCACCTTCCTTGTAGACGTTTGTCGGGAATAAAAGTCCACTTGGCTTGAAACTTCCAAGAATCGCGGATTTGATTGTACTGTCCTTGGATGCCTCGTAAAATCCCATGGTTCCGATGCCGATTCCGCCGTTCATCACGGTCTTGAGATCGCCAAGGTCGGTGACCATCAACATCTCGCTGTTAAGTGCCTCTATAAGGAAAAGCAAACGCCGTGCGGTCGTGGTGTTGATCTTGTCGTAAGCGGATTTGATGTCGCCTGCGTACTTCTTCAGATATTGATTATCCACGAGCAGCATGCCTGCAGGTCTCTCGTCCATAACGTCCTTCAGGCAGAAAGCAGCGTTTTGCAGGAAGATAGATCCCTCTTCCCTGAATGGAAGTACCGTAATACAGAGTATCGGGGCGTTGGTATATGTCTCTTTCAATTCGCGTACGAGAAGCGGTGCAAATGATGAGCCGCTCCCGCCTGCGGCAGACGTTATGATAAATATGAGATCGAATGTCCCTCTTTTATCGATCTCACCCATGATAATCTCCTTATTATCCTCAAACACTCGCTTCCCGATGGTTCGATTCGCGCCGACGCCGTGCAGATGTGGGACGTGCAACCGATCCTTCGCACGCGTATCCACAAGTCCTTTTAAGTCATTGATTGCTGTGTTGATCGCAATCGTCTTGACCGATGCCGGAAACTTCTGGCGCGTGTAATATTTCGCAAATGTACCGCTGCGTCCGAATGCCTCACGGTTCATTGCATCAAGTATCCGATTTCCGCATTGCCCCAGTCCAAGAACTAATATGTTAAGCATGGTCACATCTCTTTTAATAAGAATATTCTCTGCGTCGCTTTATGATCCATAACAGTATTAAGAGTATCGGAATCGCCGCAATAATATATATATAATACTTTTCCAAACCTGACTTCTCTGTACGGAACTCGAAAACGGCGGTCGCCTCCTCGTCTGCCCACATCGCCTTCATCTCAACCACATGCTTGCCTTCCTCGTTTGCGACCAGTGTAACCTCGTACTCCTCACTCTTATCCGGTTTGATCGATTCGTATACCGGTTCCAACTCGCCGCCTTTCACCAATCGCACACCGGTGGGCAGATCTCCTTTGACATAGACCTTTTCAGAGGTGGCGTTCCCGACATTCGTGATCGTAACAACCATCAGGAGGTCATCTCCGCAGGTCACGACGTAGTCGATCGGATCGATCGAGATCGTCAGTTCCGGCAGCAGAACTTCCTTGGCTAGGATCTCAAGTACGCTGGACTGTGACTCTGTCGAATATGAATCACCAGACTCGCCCTTGTAGTTCAATACGGACGCGGGCATCTCGCGCGCCCCTGGCTGCACATCATCCCCAATCTTCAGATCGTACTCGATCCTTTCAGTTGCTCCTGCTGCTATATCATCGATTGTGGTCGGGCAGCCATCCTTGTACGTCTTCGCAATCGTGCCCTCGTCGAGCATAATATCCGTTGCAGTGCCGTTTCCCGAGTTCTTGATTGTGAGCGTGACCTTGACGGTCTGACCGACTTCTGCCGAATTCGGATCGATCGTTCTTGTGATGGTGAGTTTCGGGACGGTGACTGCTTCGGTTTCTACTTCGCCCGCCTGCTGATCGGTGATATAAAGATCGGTCGAGCTTTCTATCACAAAGAAAGCGGCATTGGAGAATACGGCATCAAGCGTAACCCCTATTGGCAGACCAGTACCGCTTGTGTATTTGGTAGAAACCTCACCCTCGGTAGAGTATATTGTCCTTTTTATGCCAACCGAGTCTTGATAACTGTAAAACCGGACTTTTGCATACGACCCCATGTCTGTACCAACATCGAGCAGCTTGATGTAGATATCATTATTCAGTACTATATATTCATTTATACCTATAGTAGTATTGATGCTATTTGCAGCAACATTCACCGGAAGTACCAGCATAAGAAGAGCCGCGACCGCCACAACAATCAAAATTCTACAACCGTTCATCGAT
>DAOUXE010000097.1 GCA_030666765.1 Methanosarcinales archaeon | reverse complement strand
TATTTTGCTGACAGGTGACGGGTCTTTGCACTAGTTGAGTGAATTGGAGATAGTTTCGGTGGATGTTCGCGAGGTGATTGTGGCTGGATGGTGGCGTGGCTGGGAATTGTGTTCGGAACTCGGTAGTTTCGGAAGTACTGACAAGACAGACAAGAGGCGAATAAAATGAAAGTAAGCAGCATATTTATAGGAGCATTTGTAATAATATTTTTATTTGCTATACTTGGAGGATTTGATGAATCGGGTGAAAATTATTCAAATTCTAAAACGTCAGCACCAATTATGACTATTGAAGAAATTAAGAGTAACGCTTCAGTAATTTCTTATGATGATTTAATGAGGCATAATGACGTTTACGTTGGGGATATCATCTATTATAGGGGTGAAATTCTCCAAGTAAGCGAACGTCGTACCGATACTTATATTTTACGAGTTGCAACAAAGCAAAGTACATACGGTTATCACGATGACATAATATATGTTAATTACAAAGGTGACCGTTTATTGGAAGGTGATCTTATTGATATCTGGGGTAAATCCAAAGGGCTTAAAACTTATGAAGCAATACTTGGAAATCAAATTACAATCCCCGAAATAGATTCATTGCATGTGACACGAATAACATAAATGAGCATAATATACAATTATAGGTGAATTACCATGAACGTTGACGGCGTGGTCACGTCGCTCGACGCACTCATGATCCTGTGGGATGTGGTGGATGAAATGAAAATCACATCGTGAATGCACAAGACCGGTTGCAGTTGATATAGGATTGCCATTGGAACCAATGGTGGAAGGTTGCGTTTATCCCGATCGTGTTGGGATGAATATAGTCTTCGGTGTTTTGAGATTCTGGATAATCGAATGGCTGCGGCTGTTTTTTAAGTTTCCAAAGTTGAGATGTAAATACCACACCTGCAACACCCCGATGCACAACGATCATGGGCGAGGAACTCCCGGCTGCATGAAAAACCCCATCCAATCGCCAATGAGCCGGACTGTTCCGCGAACCCCCATCACACCACCACATCAGTCTTGCCTTTCGCAACCCCGATCAGCTGTTTCGTGTACTGATGCTCAGGATTTGCGATAACACGGTGCGCTGGCGCGTTCTCAACGATTCTACCGTCATGCAACACAGCGATTCGGTCGCTCACCTTGCGTGCAACTCCTATGTCGTGAGTCACAAAGAGCATGGAGATGCCGCGCTCGTTCTGCAGATCAAGGAGGAGTCTTAGAACCTTTGCCTGAACGCTCGGGTCAAGGAAAGACGTTGATTCGTCTGCAATGAGCATATCCGGCGCAAGTATCAGCGCACGCGCTATAGCCACCCGCTGCAACTCGCCTCCGCTTAATTCATGCGGATATTTCTGCAAAAAATACTCGTCTACTGGCAGTTGCACCTCACGCAGGGCATCCTTGATTCTTCCGGGGGATGTGTCATCAAATTCCCCGTGTATGTGCAGAGGTTCTGCAATCGCCTCGAATACCGTGAATCTGTGGCTGATTGAGTCTCTTGGTGACTGGTAGACGATTCCAACCGTTTTTAAAAACTCTTTCCGGTTGATATCCACAACCATTCTGCCTCGAACGATAATCTCCCCGCAGTCCGGCTTGATCGTGCCTGCTATCAGGTATGCAAGCGTGGTCTTCCCTGAACCGGTCTCGCCCACGAGCGCAAGGATCTCACCCTCATCGATTGTGAGAGCTACATCGCTCAGGACCCGGATGTCCTTGTAGGACTTTGAGACGTCTTTCACCGATATCATGGTCGCTACGCCGCCGCGGTGGCAGACGACATAGCCACAGTCACCTCGGCACTACCAGCCCCCCTCGACACCGCCTGCGGCTCTTTCTGCGAGCAGACATCGATCGATTGCGTGCACCTTGGCTGGAATATGCAACTGCGATTACGATGCTGGCTAAATTCAGAAGACCTGGACGGAGGAGTTCCCCTTACGCCTGCAAGGTCTTTGGCACACTCCATCATCGGAAACGATCTGACAAGCGCGCGGGTGTATGGGTGGCGCGGTGCATCCAGAAGCTCATGGGACGGCAGCGATTCGAGAATGCTCCCGAAGTAGAGCACCTCGCAGCGATCAGAGCAGACTGGTGCAAAGGAGAGGTCATGGGTTATCATGAGTACCGCCTTCCCGGAATCCACCTGTTCGCTTATCACATCTGCAAGGTATGATTTTGTGATTACATCAACAGATGCAACCGGTTCGTCCAGTACAAGGACAGCAGGGTCTGTAATCAGCGCCATCGCCATCAGAACCCGTTGCCGCTCCCCTGCACTGATCTGATGTGGATAAAGCTCCGCCCTGCCCGGCTTTATCTTCAGATAATCAAGCATCTTTGCAGACCGGTCCAGTGCGGTACTCCTGGATTCTCCGTTCTTGATCAGTGGTTCGGCGATCTGATCGATGATTCTATGAACCGGGTTTAATACGTCCCCGTAATTCTGAAACACGATAGAAATCTCGTTCCATCGGATTTTTTCCAGCTCTGAATCGGAAAGGTCAGATATATCAGTGCCACCAACCAGAACCTCCCCAGTCATCACGGCATTGGGTGCAAGGAGTTTCATGGATGCAAGTGCGAGCGTGGATTTCCCGGAACCCGACTCCCCGACCACAGAGACGCACTCACCTCCTTTTATTTTCATGGATATGTTGTCTAGCGTAGTTACGCGGTCATCTGTTGTGTCAGACACCCGGTATTGTACAGTCAGATTCTTAAATTGGAGTGACATTGTTCCTCCGGAGTCTCGGGTCAAATATCCCTTCTACCGCGTAAGATATAAGCCCAAGCGAGATTATAAGCAGCGAAAGTGCGAAAACTGGCGGAAGCAGCCAGTTGAACCAGATATCAAAATGGGGATAGCGCATCGCATAACTCATCATGATTCCAAGACTCTTTGTGGAAGGATCAAAGATTCCGAGAAACGAAAGCCCTGCTTCCATGAATACCGCGGTCCGGGCTTTTGTGACAAAACCCATCGCATACAGCGGGAAGAGTTCAGGCATGATGTGCCTGCGCATAATGTAGATCGTCGGTGCGCCCATGTTCCTTGCGGCTTTTACGTGCAGTTTCGTCTTGAGCGAGAGCGTCTGCGCCCTCACGCCTCTTGCTACGGTCTGCCACATCACAAGCGAGAGCGTGATTACCAGGACAGTGGTTGATGGCTTGAAGTACGCTGCAATCAGTATCAGTACCATGATCGTTGGTATCGCAAGCAGCGCATCAGCGATTCGCATAACAATCATATCGTACATCCCGCCGATCAATGCGGCAGAGACGCCGAGCACAACCCCAATCGTGCATGTGATTGCTGCAACCGATATTCCAAACGCAATCGAGGTCCGAAGTGCCCACAGGAGTTCACTGAATAGGTCATATCCGCAATCATTGGTTCCGAGCAGGTGTTCCTTTGAGGGCGGCTGGAGGTGCTGAGCCGAGTAGTCCCATGGATCATGAGGTGCGATTATCGGGGCAAGGATCGCGGTCATCAAAAGGAGCAGAAGGAGCACAACCCCGAAAACTCCAAGTTTATCTTTTGCAAACTCTTGGAATTGTTTAATATGCATATCCAACCCTCAGATCGATCTTTTGATACAGCAGGTCCACAACAATGTTGATCAGAAGTACCAGAATTACTGATACCGTAAGAATCCCCTGCATCAGTGGCAGATCACGGTTTGATATCGCATTGTACGTTAGAAGCCCGAGTCCCGGGTACGCAAAGATCGTTTCGATGAAAATCATGCCAGTTATTAGGTGTGCGAGCCTGACGCCGATTCGTGTTGTGAACGGGAGTATCGCATTCCTTGCAGCGTGAAGATACTTTATTCTACGCTCCCTGATGCCCTTTGCACGGGCTGTGAGTACATAAGGCTCGCGAATCGTGAGCATCATGCTGTTCCTGATCAGGAGGTAGTCGCCAGGGATCATGGAGAGCGTGAGCGTTGCAAGCGGCAGCACCAGGTGCCAGATGACGTCCCTGATATGCCCGATACCCCCTGTACTCAAGTACGACGTCATTGCGCCTGAACTCGGAAACCATCCGAAGTGCCAACAGAATATCGCGAGAGCGATGATTCCGATTACAAGAGAATGGAAGCCGTCGAGTAGCAGCATGAATGCCAGGAGCGATCTGTCAAACCGCCTGCCGCGCCGCCACGAACTCTCCACGCCGAGCACGATTCCGACAACGGCGGACAGCAGAAATGCGGTGCCCATAAGAAGCAGCGTCCATGGCAGCGCATCCATTATGAGATCTGCGGTGGATGCGTGGCAGATGTATGAATATCCGAGATCTCCGTGTGCAAGCTCGCTTAAGTATGTCAAGAACTGTTCGTGGAGCGGCAGGTCAAGCCCATGCCTACTGACAAGTTCCGCATACAGCTCATCGGTCATCACCACCTCGTGACCGCTGTACATCGCAATTATCGCGTCGCCGGGCAGAAGCCGCTGCAACAGGAAATTGAGGAAGATGAGGAGAAGTATGGTCAGCAGATATGCTGTGACCATCTTAACCGTTATGTTCCGCATATCACGGGTTCCCTTTGGAGCGTTTCATCTGCAAAGCCACAAACGCCATCAGAATCGCAATCATCGACAAACCGTATGGGAGTGGAGTCTCCTGTGCAGCAGTCCCGGCATCCGCGGCTGTTGCTCCTGTCGCGTCCGTTGTTTCCGATGTTTCTGCGGTTCCTGTCGCTTCCGTGCCCGCTATAGTGTCAGTTTCCAACAGGGCAAGCTTGTTCTGCGGGATCGGGATTCCTTTGGCGATTCCCCCGGTCGTGTAGAACCACTCGACTCCGGCATCAGGATCGTACGCGTAGTACTGTGTCGGGTAATAGAGCGAGATTGCGGGAAGTTCCCGCGCATAGACGTTCTGCGCCTCATAGACCGCAGCAAGCCTCTTTTCAGGATCCATCTCATGCATCAGATCGTCGAGGAGGCTGTTTAACTCCTCGCTCTTGTTGTATCGTGCGGTATTCGGACTCGTCTTGGCTCCCGGCGTCTGAATCGTCTTTTCATACAATATCTTCGGATCGCCACCGATGCCGCCATGTCCTGTGACTACAAGATCGAAGTTCCAGTTGATCACCCTCGTATCAGCCACCTTTGTATCAAGGGATACCAGATCGACCTGTATACCGGCTTTTTCGAGCTGGTTTTTAAGGAGCTCCCCGTCACGGTCCGGCGTGGACTGTCCACCGGCACCGATCATCGATACGAGCACCTGGAGTTGCAGGGGCTTACCGTCCTTTGTGAAGACGCCATCGCCATCTGCAAGTTCGTAGCCGAGCGTTGAGATCATCTCCTTTGCTTTATCAAGATTGTACGGATATTCCGGGACGTTTGGGCTTGCCCACAAACTTTCTGAGGAGATCAGTCCGTAACTTGCGGGTTTTCCGTGCCCTCTGTGCGATTTATCCACAAACTCGCTCTGGTTGATCGCATAGCAAAGAGCCTGCCTGAATACGATATCATCAAGCGGCTCTTTGTTGTGATTGATCATCAGCTTCTTGTTCCAGTAATGCGGACCC
>DAOUXE010000191.1 GCA_030666765.1 Methanosarcinales archaeon | reverse complement strand
GGTTTTATATGTGGACGCCCCCACAATACGCAAGTAAGTACGCTTGAGTAAAGACAATAGGGAGATGCTGAGCGCAGGTGGGTCTCATGGGTGCTTAACCGAAACACACACGCATCTTTACTACACTCCTATCCGAACATATCGACCGCCTTTCTAACAGCATCCCTCGAACCCATGAACGTGACCCGATCTCCACTCCCGATGACCAGATCGCCGTGTGGGATCAGCGTTGCATCGCCTCTCCGAACCAGCACTATCAGGACGTCAGCAGGAAGCTGGAGATCCCTTACCGACGTTCCGATTAGCTCCTGGTTGGCTACTGGTATCTCGATGATATCGCCCCGTTCTCCGAGTTCGTACATCGAGAAGAGACTCGGGTGCGTGATCAGATTATCCAGGATCGAGGCTGCTGACGTGATCGGGCTCATCGACCTGATGTCGAGATCGCGGAATGTGGGCAGGTTCTCCGGGTCATTGACCCGCGCGACGAGTTTGTTCTCCCCAAACCCGAACTTGTTCTTTGCGACCTGACAGACAAGCAGGTTCACGCCGTCCTGATCGGTGGTCGCAACAAGATACTTTGCGTTTTTGATGCCCGCCTTCGTAAGGACTGCCACATCTCCGGCATCCCCTTCTACCGCTGGTACTCCGAGTTCCTCTACGCGCCGGCAGTTTTCAGGGTCCTTATCGACCACAACCACGTTCTCGCCCCTCCGGATCAGGCGGTGTGCGAGCGTGCATCCGACATCACCGCCTCCGACAATCAGTATTTCCATTGGTATCACCCCAAGTGCTCTTGCAACATACCTTGCAGATATGCCAGTCAGTGTTACTGTGATGATAACGCATATAAATACAAGACCTATGATGGTACTTCCTGCTTCTGCGTCAGCAAGTTCAAGTTCGATTGCGAAGTATGTCGCCATCGCTGCAGGCACAACCCCTCTAGGCCCTATCGCGGATACAAATAATCGTTCATTCCACCGCAGTTGCGAATGGATGGTCGATGCAAGGACTGCAACCGGTCTCACGATGAAGATCAGGGCAGCAGCAACGAATACGCCATTTATCCCGATGGACCGGATGCTGTCAAATCTCAGCATTGCAGCAAGAAGAATAAAGATTATCGATAACAGAATGATAGATAAATCGCTTTTAAACTCCTGTATCTCTTTTTTGTTCGGTATATCTGACGCGCCTACGCATATTGCGGCAACCGCCACCGCAAAAATTCCAGTCTCCCGTAAGATCAGCTCTGCAATCGTGTATGTGATCAGGACAAAGGAGATGGTGGTGATGTTCAGTAGTTCACTGGCGATGGTATGGATCCTGGGTAGTGCGAATACGCACAATAGCCCGCCCGCCAGCCCAACTGCCCCGCCGGTCGCAATTCTCAGGAGAAAGATGGCAATTCCATATCCTGGGTGCGGGTACGTTGTCATGATCCATTCAAAAATAAGGGCAGCAAGAATTATACTGACTGCATCATTAAATATGCCCTCCACCTCCAGAACGCTGCGCACCCTGTTGTTCACCCGTATCGCATTCATCAACGGCACAATGACAGTCGGACCTGTCGCCGCCACCAGCGCGCCGAAGAGGAGCGCAAAATGCCAGCTGACCCCTGCCAGTTTATGAGCTGCAACAGCGCCGCCGATCAGGGTAATCAGTACGCCGATGCTGATCAGCGAAATGACGCTCCCCGAGATCCTGCGGATGTGCCTGAGATCGACGTTGATGCCGCCGTCGAATACGATAACTACCACAGCAAAGGTGATAATCAAATTCAGACCATCGCCGTATATCCACGGATCGATCAAGCCTGCGCATCCCGGTCCGAGCAATATCCCTGCCGCAAGCAAAAAAACGATGCTCGGCATCCGTGTGAGTCTGCTGACCACCTGTGCAATGATGCCCACTGCAAGGACTATCGCAAAGACCGCGAAGATGTCGATCAGATCCATGATTTCCGCCCGTTACCCTGTTGTTTTTGGTATTTAGGTAGCAACAATATAAGGTAGTTGTGGAACCCAATCATGATCCACCCCCATCTGCGGCGAAGGATTCGCCGTGAAGAGATTATGGTAATCCCGCCCTAAACGCCTCGTCACGATCGTTGGACACTACCGGCCTCGGTGGATTTAATATGGGATAAGTAGATTATGTAACCGCAATAGTACTGGAATCTGAAATAGCATCATGGACGACGCAACCGGAGAAGATGCGGATATACCGCACGGGGCTGCAATATCAGGGACTGCATCTGATTATGGAACTGATGAGTGGCGGGTTTGTAATATGACTGCAACAAAGAAACCATTAGCCGTCCGCATAGTTGCTATCGAAAAGATATTCTAAGAAACATGACACAAGAACTCAAACACTGCACGAGAAGTATGAAAGACCTCTTGATCGATATGAAAGACACCTCCGAGTTGATGATGGATCTTGCATACTCTGCCGTGATCTATGACGACAGGGAGATCGCGATGGAGGTTATCCGCCTCGAAGAGAAGATGGATACCCTTGGTTATTATATGATGATTTCGGCGATGTTAAGCGCTCGAAGGATTGATGAGGCGGAAGCCCTCGCAGGTGTGCTGCAGGCTGGCGCGGCAGCCGAGAACATCGCAAATGCAGCAGGTGATATCGCAAAGATCACACTCCTCGATCTTGGGATACCCGTTGAACTGAAACCGGATCTGCGTGGCGCAGAGGAGACGATTGCAAGTGCAACGGTCAGCCCGGAGTCTCCAATGGCCGGACGGACACTCGGGGAGATAAAACTCGAGACTGAGACCGGATTATGGCTGATTGCGATCAGGCGGGAAAGAAACTGGATATATGATCCTGATCACAGCACGCTTGTGAAGTCGGGTGATGTGGTCTTTGCACGCGGACATGATGAGGGGGTACCGCTCTTCATGGAGTGTGCAACATGCAGGCGTCACGAGCGAACCAGAGTCGAGCCGGAACGCATACTTGGCGATCTCGACCGCGCGGTTGACCTGATCGTGGAGATGAAGAACATGTCCGAACTTGCGGTCGGGCTTGCATATTCTGCAATGCTTTTTTATAACAAGGAGATCGCAGAGGAGGTGCGTTATATAGAAGATAAGATGGATGGCATGAGGTATGAACTCCAGCACTGGGTGCTCGAATCGGCAAAAAATATCGAGGATGTGGATAAACTCAGAGGACTCTTGCATCTTGCCGATGCCTCTGAGGCGATCTCTGACGCGGCTTACGACATCGCAGATGTGGTGCTTCGGGAAATTGAGCCGCATCCGATCATGGCGATTGCCGTGCGCGAGTCTGACGAGGTGGTCACCAAGCTACAGATCGCACAGGGTTCAGAGGTTGCCAGAAAGTCGCTTGGTGAACTCAAGCTCGAGACCGAGACCGGTGTACATATCATGGCAGTCAAGCGGGGGGAACGGTGGATTTACAGCCCCAGCGCAAGAACAGTGCTCTGCGCAGGCGACATACTCATTGCAAGGGGCACGATGAGTGGAGAAGAACTCTTAATCGAGATGTGTTCGTGACCGTGTCGAGGGATGCCAACCCACCTAAACGGATAGACATGCCTCTTCATAAGTGCAATGTGAAATGTTACTACTCAGGTACCTAAAACCATTGTCAGAGGACTTCACTATGCAGAAACTACCTGGGACGTGGGGGGTACTGTAACATATCGACGACGGTTTTGACTTTTTGGGCTGGACCAACTGTCAAATACAGGGGAAAACTCCTGATAAATCCATCTAAGAACTCGATTGCGAAGGTCACCAAAAAGATTAGTGATGTGATCAAACGAGC
>DAOUXE010000132.1 GCA_030666765.1 Methanosarcinales archaeon | reverse complement strand
GCGCATCGGAAGCAAGCTCATACACTTCGTGCCAAGGGACAACATCGTTCAGCAGGCAGAGATCCGGAAGAAGACCGTGATCGAGTACGATCCAACCTGCAAGCAGGCAGATGAGTACCGCACACTTGCCAAAAACATCCTTGAGAACGAAACGTTCGTGGTCCCTGAGCCGATCACGATGGATGAGCTTGAGAGTATGATGACCGAGTTCGGAGTCGTGGACTAACAATAGGATGGGTGATGTCATGCAGATGATAAGAGCAATCATACGACCTGAAAAGGTGGATGGGGTGGTAGACAGCCTCGATAACGGGGGATTCTGCGCATTCACGAAAATCGACGTCTTTGGCAGGGGCAGGCAGAAGGGCATACAGATCGGACCGACCATCTACGACGAACTGGCAAAGGTGATGCTTCTGATAGCGGCAAGCGACGAGGATACCGATGAGATCCTCAGGATCATTGAAGATAGTGCACGAACCGGAAGTTTCGGTGATGGCAAGATCTTCATAAGCCCGATTGAGGAGGCTTACACGATCCGTACCGGCGAGAGAGGTCTGTGAGATGAGAGAAGTGATCGCCGTAATCAGGATGAACAAGATACAGGCGACCAAGGAGGCTCTGGCAGAGGCTGGATATTCCTGCCTCACCGCCACCCTTGCTTATGGTCGCGGTAAGCAGAAGGGACTATATATAAGCCCGCTTGGAAACGTCAAACCCGATTCCAAGAAGGCGGCGATCCGGTTCATCCCGAAGAGGATGCTCAACATTGTGGTAGACGATGAATCTGTCCCGGAAGTGGTTGAGACGCTAATGAGTGTCAACCGGACCGGGATGGTCGGTGACGGGAGGATCTTTGTCTGCCCTATTGCTGAGGCGGTCCGTATCCGCACAGGAGAACGGGGTGATGATGCGCTTTAGCATTACAAAAGGAAGATAGGAGGAAATCATGCCACTGACACTACTTGAATGCGATATACCGATACCAGAGCGTGAGAAGCATACCTACATCAAGAAATCAGGCGAGAATATCGTGCCGCTGGCAAACGTTCAGACGACGCCCGGTGACCTGACCGAACGCGGCTGCACCTACGCAGGGACTATGGGTGTCGTTGGAGGTCCGGTAAAGGATGTGATACACCTCATCCATGGACCAATCGGTTGCGCCTACTACACCTGGGGCGGAGGTCGCAGGCAGAACCTCTCTGACAACCCGGAGTTTCACAGGAAGTACTGCTTCTCAACCTCGATGCAGGAGCCAAACGTCATCTTCGGCGGCGAGAAGAAGCTGTACAACGCGATTCTCGAAGCTTATGAGCGGTTTCCCGCTGTGAATGGCGTGTTTGTCTATGCGACATGTGTGATCGGGCTCATCGGAGACGATATAAACACGGTCTGCAAGAACGCAGCAAAAGAGATCGGAGTCCCTGTGATTCCGTTCAGCTGCGAGGGTTTCAGGGGCGTCAGCCAGTCGCTCGGACACCACATCGCAAACGACGGTATCTTTGATAGGATCGTCGGCACAAAAGAGCCTGACAAGGTCACCCCCTATGATATCAACATCATCGGGGACTACAACATCCAGGGAGACCTCTGGATCATCGAACCGCTCTTCGAAGCGATGGGGCTCCGGATTCTCTGCACGTTCACAGGAAACGCATCGATCAATGATCTCGCGGTGGCACACAGGGCGAAGCTGAATGTCATGCACTGCCAGAGGTCAACCCCGTATATCTGCGAGTTGATGGAGGAGAAATACGAACTTCCATACATTCCGGTCTCCCTATTCGGAATCGCACAGACATCAAAGGCTCTTCGTGATGTAGCAGCCTTCTTTGGATTTGAGGATAGGGCGGAGGAGGTTATAGAGGAGGAAGTCTCCAAGATACTGCCTGAAATTGAGTATTACAAAGAACAACTCCGTGGAAAACGAGTCTTCATCTACCAGGGTGCGCCGCGTGCGTGGCACTGGATCAAGCTGATGGAGGAACTCGGAATGGAGGTGATCGGCGCTGCAACGACGTTCGGGCACACCGATGACTATGAGAAGATCATCGAACGGATCGGCGATGGAGCCATAGTGATCGACAACCCGAACTCCGTTGAACTGCGGGAGATTCTCCTTGGATACAAGCCCGACCTCTTCATCTCGGGACTCAAGGAGAAGTTCCTTGCATACAAACTCGGGGTGCCGTTCATCAATGGTCACTCGTACGAGAGAGGACCGTATGCCGTGTACAGCGGATTTCTGAAGTTCGCAAAGGACATACACACGACGATCAACCATCCGGCATGGAAATTAATTGAGGGAAGAGCATGACCCAGACAACAGCGAAAACAAAGACGAAGACAAAAGCAAAGGCAAAGAGATCGGTCACGATCAACCCAGGCATGATATGCCAGCCGATCGGTGCGATGCAGGCGGTGCTTGGCGTACACGGCGCAATCTCGCTTGTGCACGGATCGCAGGGCTGCGCAGCCTATCCGATGCGGATGTTCAACCGGCACTTCCAGGAGCCGGTCGAGATCGCATTAAGTTCGCTTGGCGAGGACGCTGCGGTCTTTGGCGGAGCAGACAACCTCGTCAAAGGAGTGCATGCGCTTGTGGCAAGGAGACAGCCGGAACTGATCGCAGTTCTCACGACCTGCCTATCAGAGACGATCGGGGACGATGTTGACGGAATCCTCCGAAAGATCGATCTGCCTTCCACGCTGGTACCTATGCACACACCGAGTTATATCGGTTCCCACGTCACAGGATACGACAACGCAGTGAAAGCACTGGTGACACACCTTGCAGAGCAGACCGGACCCAACAGCAAGATCAACATCGCTGTCGGACTCTTGAACCCGGGAGATATCAGGGAACTCAAAGGTATGCTTGCTGCGATGCGGGTAAAAGCGATCATCCTGACAGACATCTCAGAAACCCTTGATGCTCCGCTGATACTGCCGAGACCGCGGTTTCCGGATGGCGGGACAACGCTTGCCGAGATTGCTGACACTGCAAACTCGATAGGCTCAATCGCTCTGTGCAAACATGCCGGCGGATCGGCTGTAAAGTATCTTGCAGGAAAGCACAAGGTTCCGATGATAACAGGCGCATGCCCGATTGGCGTTGCCAACACTGACAGGTTCCTCGAGAACGTGAGCCACCTCTCGGGAAGACCAATTCCGGATGAACTGCGAAAGGATAGGGGACGGCTCATCGATGCGATGATCGATGTGCATTTCAAGATCGCACAGAAGAGGGTTGCGATCCACGCAGACCCTGATGTCGCATCCGGCATGGCACGGTTCGTGCATGAACTCGGGATGGAGCCTATGATCATTGCGACCGGAACCGAGAGCAAGGAGTTTGTTGCGGATGTGGAAGCGGTCGCAAGCCAGACCGGGCATGAGATCGAGATCATATCGGGATGCGACCTCTACGAGCTGCATGAGGCAGTAAAGGCGGTTGGCGTCGATCTGGTGATGGGAAACTCGCAAGCGACATATATCGGAGGTGACGAGAAGGTTGCTTTCGCGAGGATCGGGTTTCCGGTGTATGACCGGGTTGGCTACCAGCGAAGAGCGATCATCGGGTACGGCGGCGGGATCAATCTTGTTGACCGGATCACGAACGCGATTCTGGATCATGCGGATTCGGCGTGAATGCATGGCACTGTTCGGGATGGGGGATGGGCTCATCCTGGCGGTGCTTTGTGGTGTGGGCGGGGGATTTCGTATTTTTATAAGACCTCTGCTAAGATAGTCTCGTAAGGCTTATGTGGGATGTGTTCTCGATTAGTATGTATGGCGTGCAGAGAACTGTGCAAGGCGTTTACACACCTCAAAGAATGGTACAAGTATTGGCATCTCTGACATCACCCTGTTTTTATGGCTCGGTTGGACATGGATGGGGGATTGTGGAGCGATACACACGGAATCAGGAGAATCCAAATACGAAATCGCTATATGCAGGCTCCGTATTTAAGTCCGGGGTTTAGTGACTTAAGACGAGAGAGAAGTGAGAAAAGTAAGTGATGATTGAAGTCCGATCAGAAGGCATATATGGATCCGGTTTGGATATAGATTGATATGCAAGATGAAGGGTGAATAAGATTATGGAAGCAATCAGACAAATCGTGAGAATACCGAAAGATCATGAGATCGGGATAAAGATTCCACAGTATGTGCCTGAAAATGAAACAGTGGAGGTGATTTTGATCATTAAAAAAATGCCAGATAGTTTCAAACAAAAAATCGAAGAGTTAAAAGAAGCAGTAAGAGATGATCTTTTTCTTGATGATCTTGTAGATGTATCTGAAGATTTCATAACTGTTGATTCGGAAGGATGGGTAGAAGAAAATGGGGTATAAATGGCATATATTTATTGCTAATCTTGATCCGATAATTGGTTCTGAACAGGGGAAGACTCGTCCTGTTCTTGTGATAAGTGAGGAGGAGATAAACCAAATTTTGCCGGTAGTGAATGTCCTCCCCATAACTTCAAGAAAACCAGGTAGGAGAATTTATCCCAATGAGGTTTTAATATCTGCTGAAATGGGGGGACTCTATATGGAGTCTATCGTGCTTTGTTATCAAATTAGAACACTTGATAAGAGACGTTTAATTAGAGATATAGGTAAAATCGAAGATTTGGAAGCACAACAAGAGATAATTGATGCTTTGTGTTTTCAATTGGGAATTAGAATATAAGATTCTACAATCCGCCTACTACAGTGTTTGTTTCGTTAAGCTCGCACTTCACAAACACTGAAAACGTTCTACATAAAAATTTTAAATAATATATCTATAAAATAAATACACATGACCGCCTCACGGGTGCATCCGAATTCATTCGGGTGTGATGCGGCGGGGGCTTTCGTTTCACTTGTTACGCATCTTGCAGAGTAGACTGGACATAACAGCAAGAACAACATCGCTGCTCGGACTCTCTAACCCAGGAGATATCAAGGAGCTCAAAAGTAAGCTTGCTGCAATAAGGGGAAAAACGATCATCTTTAAAAACATCTCCG
>DAOUXE010000084.1 GCA_030666765.1 Methanosarcinales archaeon | reverse complement strand
CCCAAAAACTCACGGAACAGAGGCGAGATAACTCCGCTGCCGCAGATACACAACCTTCACGCCGCTATCACGCAACCTTCCCTTCAGTTCAGCATCGTTGGTAAAGACAGCAACCTTCATCTCGACCGCAAGTTCCACGATCAAATTATCCACATTTCCAACAGTCCCCGCAGCCTCGATCATCCGGCATCGGTCCATGAGGGATAGCGCAACACGGGCAGCATCCTTGCCCTTACCTCTGCCGCGGGATGCAATCCCTTCGAGTTCGCGCGCCACACCAGACGGAACAATCCACTCATCAAAACCAAGTCTACTAAGTTCTGAAAAGATATCGACACCAAACTCCGCGGGCACCATCAGTGCATTGGTGTCGATGATTATTTTCATTCGACCAGTTCGCCCATCCCGATCAGTCGCCATCTGGCTCCGATCCGCCTCGATATCGCAACCCCTGACCCGATCTCAGCGCACACGGGTCGCTTCATCTTGACCCTGACCACATCGCCGCGTGCGCCTGTCACGATGCCCACTGTGGTTGCAGTCCCAACGCTTAACATCAGCGGCTCGGTTGCGCAGATCGGCTCGACATCTGCTTTGTCGCTCGATCCGACAACCCATTTGAGGAGGGTGGTACACATACTGAAATCCTCCCATGTCGGCGGCAGCGTACCGGGTTCGCCTGCAACCTGTCCGGTGAGCCGGTCGCTCTTGGTCATCGCCGGATCCAGTGTTGTGCCGATTGCGAGCAATCCTCCTGAGGTTGCCCTCTTCTTCTTTTTTCCGCCTGCGACGATGGTTGTGATCTGCGTCTCAATCGGCACCCAGCTGACGCTACCGATCTGCTCAACACGCCGTCCGGGCCTGATCTCGATGTCATCACCAGTATGCAAGCTGCCCTCCGAGATCGTGCCACCGATAACGCCACCGGTCAACTTCTCAGGAAGTATCCCGGGTCGGTTGACATCGAACGATCGCGCAACGATGAGGCGAGATGGCTTATCCAAATCAGGTTCTGGTGCCGGAATCACGTCTTCGAGCACCTGGATCAAAAGATCGATGTTTATCTTCTGCTGTGCAGATATCGGGACTATCGGGGCATTCTCTGCAACCGTACCCTTGACAAATTCCTTTATAGCGTTATAATGTTCGACTGCCTCTTGTTTCGAGACTAGATCGAGTTTATTATGGACGATCACGATGTTCTTGATCCCGATGACATCGAGCGCCATTAGATGTTCGCTCGTCTGCGGCTGTGGGCAGGGTTCATTCGCTGCAATCACGAGCACCGCTCCATCCATGATCGCTGCTCCGGAGAGCATTGTCGCCATCAGCGTCTCGTGACCTGGTGAATCGACAAACGAGACAGTACGCAGTTCTTCAGTCGGAGTGTCGCAATGCTGGCATTTCTTCAGAACAGTATAACACTGCGGCTCTTCACAGTTCGGGCAGCGCCTGAATGTGACGTCTGCATATCCAAGCCGTATCGATATCCCTCGCTTCAGTTCTTCGCTGTGCTGATCCGCCCATACTCCGGACAGCGCGCTGACAAGCGTGGTCTTTCCATGATCAACATGCCCGACCATGCCGATGTTAACACAGGGCTGTTTCAATCGTTTGTTTCCTCCATAGATTATGTAACATACATCTCTACGCCGATTATAAGTAACTTATGGGTGCGTGATTGTAACGTCTGTGAGGCAGTCGGGGACAGTACACCACAGAAGTCATCAGGACGGAAACCTTTATCTTCTAGTAGCGTGTCTATTAGATTTAGTAACACTTCATGTCATTGATATTTAATGAAGTATTACCACATGGAAAGGAGGTATATTAGATATGGAACATGTTGAACCCGTTGAGGTAAAAGCGGATCTGACCGAACTCGACCTTGAAGGCATTGACAAGATTGCAGAAGACGCTGTAGACTTCATCAACAGCGGTAAAATGGATGTGAGAGCGGCATCTGCATGGGCTATTCATAGTCTTGAGGACGAGTGGGGTTTCCCATCGATCACAGCGCTGTACCACAAGATGGTCGAACGTCTCGAGAACAATTTTCAGGCAAAGCGGGAACTGGTCAGATACGTTCAGATGTGGTGAGACTACAATAGGATGTGCTGAAATAGGATGTACTGAAGAGCTCAGTACGTCCACTATTTTTTTTCTCATGCGGTCATGTCGCGGCAGAGTGCAGCGGTTCGCGCTGGTTTTATATTCAGTGTGCTTGCAGTACAGATGTGATAATATATGGCCAAACACCCGACCCTCAAACGAAGCACACTTGGCATGATCAACATCGACCCACTCCAGCGCGGCGGGATACTGACGCCTGAGGCGAGACAATCGCTTGTAGAGTGGGGCGATGGATACTCGATCTGTGATTTTTGCCCGGGCAAACTCGAAGATATCAAGAAGCCGCCGATCCACGATTTCATATACCAGGATCTGCCGGAATTCCTCGGAACCGATCACGCAAGGGTCACTAATGGTGCGCGCGAAGGTATATTCGCTGTGATGCACGCGCTTTTCCGGAAAGGCGGGTCTGTGGTGCTGGATGGGAATGCGCATTACACGTCCTTTGTCGCGGCAGAGCGCGCCGGGCTTGACATATCACTGGTGCCGGTCTCGGACCGCCCCGAATACCGGATCGATCCTGAAGGGTACCAGGACGTGCTCGAAGAAAAGTCGGGCGAAGAAGTGGTACTTGCTGTTTTGACATATCCTGACGGGAATTACGGGAATATCGTGGATGCGAAGAAGGTATCCGCGATCTGCAGCGAGTACGGCGTGCCCTTGCTGTTAAATGGCGCATACTCAGTCGGGCGCATGCCAGTTGTTGCAAAGGATCTCGGCGCTGATTTCGTAGTCGGGAGCGGACACAAATCGATGGCAGCCTGTGGACCTGTCGGCGTGCTCGGGATCAACGAGCCGTACCACGATCTAGTGCTCAGGAGATCCGAACATAACAAGAATAAGGAGATTGAACTTCTTGGGTGCACAGCCCGCGGCGCAACGATTATGACATTGATCGCATCATTTCCAAGGGTTCTGGAACGGGTGGCGGAATGGGATCGCGAGGTCGAAACGGCGAGATGGTTTGCTTCTAAGATGGAACGGCTCGGCATGATCCAGATGGGCGATAAACCACACAATCACGATCTCATCTTCTTTGAGGCGCCAGTTCTCTACGAGATCTCAAAACATGCAAAGAAAGGCAGGTTCTTCTTATATAAGGAACTTAAAAAGCGGAAGATCCACGGGATCAAGTCAGGGCTCACGAAGTATTTCAAACTGAGCACTTATGGGTTGCCAGAGGCTGACCTGCGCTATGTGATCGATGCTTTCGATGAGATCATATCGACGACCCTCTAACCCGTCTGTACCATGATAAATAAAAGAAGGGAAATGATGAACAAACGATAGACCACATCACCCACCCTTCTTCACACGTCTCACAGCAACGACCATAAGTGAGCCGATCAGTGCTACCAGTCCGGGCGGCGTAAGTACGGAAACCGGGGCCGGATACTCGAATCGGTTCTCCTTGCAGTCATTCGCTTCATTGCTCTCGGAGAAATCCAACCGCGACTAATTTCATTGTCTGACTTCCGCCCGCAGAGAGGGTGCCAGTCTCATAAGAATCAACGCCTCACCTCCACCCGCCCGCACCCCCACAAACCATTTCCCGCCGTCGCATCCGAGCCCACCAGAATCGCCCCGCGATGCCAGAGTCACACAAGCACCCGCAGGAGCGAGCAATCACGAACGGATCAGGGCAGCAGTGTCCGGGCGTGATTGCGGCTGGTGGACCAGAAGCGCCCGAGAGACTGGCCGGCGCAAAGACTCGGGCGCGTGGGGCAGGACGCTTAACAGAAAGCCACGCGCGAAGACCCAAAAGATGCCGCAGCAATGGTGATGCCCCCATCTTGCCCACCCCATTTCTGCCACCGAATCTCCCAACCCCCGCCCCGCAGCTGTCCGCGCTCAAGTCCGGTACTCCCAACCGCAATCCCGCGGATGCTCCAAAATTCATTGCGGGGTGGCGCGGCTGGGGCGTAATCCCCTTCATGTCCCCAAATCCCGCTCCCCCACCCGCCTCGACGAGTGCCACACGCCCCCGATCTTCACCGCATCCAGAGAGTCTCGCCTTGCAAGCAGGCTCAGATATTCCTGCGAATAAGGCACCCACCTCACAAGCTCTTTAAGCGGCACCAGTTCATCAACCCCGCCAAAGATGGATAGATACAACGTCAGGCTATTATCCACAGACTTTGCAATGAAACTGGCGAAGGGCACAGGGTCTCCTGCATCAGCTGACCTCAGGCACTTGTAATATTTCCCTCTATCTTCCGTTCTTATCACCACTGGCGGATAGTCTTTTGCGATCATATACAGGTTTGCGAGTAGACGCGCCACCCTCCCGTTGCCGTCTGTGAATGGGTGGATCTCAACAAATCTGTGATGCAGGAAAGCCGTAGTCCCTATAGGATGCATCCTGCTTTCGGCTACTTCCCGGATCAGTCCATCCATCAACCCGACCACCTTTGACCAGTCAGGCGGCGTCTTTGCAGTCCCTGTTATCCTGACGTTATGAGTGTGCGGTATCTTCCGGCATCTTCGAGAATGCCTGCTGCTACAACCTCATGGATCTCCTGGATCGTGACATGGTCTATCGCTCTTCTTTTCCCTGCGATATCTTCCACGAGATCGAATGCTATTGCGTTGTTGGTTGCCTCGATGTGCTCGGCAAGCTTCTTCCCGCCGATGGTTATGCCAGTCTCCAGCACAAGCTTTGTCTCAGAGAGTGTCAGGGTGTTCCCCTCTATCGCATCCGAGTGATAGGTATGCAGCAGCCGCATCTCTTCGTGCAGTCGTTTTATAGCGTCGGCTGGAAGGGGACGAAGCGAGTCGAGTCTCTATATCTTCTCAGATATGCGCGACAGGAGTTTTTCCTGAATCAGGGGAGTAGCAGGCATAACGGATATATCTGGCAGGTGGGGATATCGGTATCGGCATGAAATTCAAGTTTTCCGATATATCAAATTGATGGTGGATGCTGTTATCACTTCTGGTGCAGAGTGAGATGCGCCAAGCGCTGTTATCAAGTCTATCTGACTCAAGTTCGGTCTTGATGGTGCCACAAAAAACGGCTCGGTAGGTATCATTGAGAAAAATGAGAACTGGGACAAGCAGATGACCCTGGTACCGGCTGAAGCGTGCGCTGATTGCAGAGACCTAACGCAGGCGAAGCATCATCGAGATGAAACATGCAGAAAACTTTTCACCATGACCGTGTCTCCCGCGCTCCTCTACACACCACCCCACCGCCCGCCCGTGTGAGTGTCGTTGCCCCCAATCCCCGCCGCACCCAAAACGTGTCCCGCCTCCCCCGCAGATCCCACCCTCCTGCGATTGTGCCACCACTCTCGCAGGAATCGTTTTAGCGTCATCAGTCCAACTCACCAGTTCCTGGCCGCAATTCAACAAGACACCACCAGATCCTCGCATGTGAACGGCAGCACAAACCATAAATGCCATCTCATCCGAATTAAGAAGTGCCGCACGGAATGCAATCACACAAGCACCCACGGGAGCGATCAATCATGAACAAATTCACAGCAGTATTCGAGCGAAATGGAGACTGGTGGATCGGCTATGTCGAAGAACTGCCTGGTGCAAACACTCAGGGCGGGACACTGGATGAAGTACGTGAAAACCTGAAAGAAGCTATAGTGATGGTCATCGAGGCAAACAGAGAACTGACGCAGCTTGAAATAGGGTCGAATGCAATTAGAGAAGAGCTGCTGGTGGCGGCATGAATGAAGCGTCGTGCGTTGTTGAAACATTTAAAGCGATATGGTTGCAGACTTTTGCGAGAAGGCAGCAACCATTCGATTTATTTCAATCCCAAAGACAGAAGAACCTCATCGGTGCCACGCCACACCGAAATCGCCGATAAATTGG
>DAOUXE010000268.1 GCA_030666765.1 Methanosarcinales archaeon | reverse complement strand
TACCGATCGTTGCGATAACAGGTCAGGTTCCAACTCCCATGATCGGAAACGATGCGTTTCAGGAGGCGGACATCACAGGGATCACGCTTCCAATCACTAAACACAATTATCTGGTAAGAGACGTAAACGATCTTCCATGGGTCATCAAAGAAGCGTTTTATATAGCGTCCACCGGAAGACCGGGTCCAGTTCTGATCGATCTTCCAAAAGACATCACGACCGACGAATTCGAGTTCACATATCCAAAAAACACGTACCTGCCCGGCTACCATCCGGATGTCGGCATCGACGCCGCCGCTGTGAAACTTGCTGCAGCGATGATTCTCGATTCCGAGTGTCCGGTCATCTATGCGGGTGGCGGCGTCATCATCTCGAATTCATCGTCAGAGCTTATAAGACTTGCAGAAACGATCAAGGCACCCGTGACAACGACTCTTCTTGGAATCGGAGCATTCCCGCAGTCCAATCCATTGTCGCTTCGGATGCTTGGCATGCACGGCACCAAATATGCCAATTACGCAGTGCAGGAGTCAGACCTCCTGATCGCTATCGGAGCAAGGTTCGATGACCGGGTCACAGGAAAGATTGATGCGTTCGCGCCATGCGCAAAAGTCATCCACATCGATACCGACCCGGCTGAGATCGGGAAGAACGTGAGAGTCGATCTACCGATCATTGGGGATGCTAAAACGATTCTACAGTCGCTAAACACCCACCTGCAGAAGATGCAACCCCGGTCCGGTGCATGGCTCGGGAAGATCGATGCATGGAAGAAGAAGCACCCGCTGAGCTACGTTCAGAACGACGAGGTGATCAAGCCGCAGTATGTGATCCAGGAGATACACAAAGCCTGTCCTGATGCGATAATCGTTACCGAGGTCGGGCAGAACCAGATGTGGGCAGCGCAGTACTTCCAGTTCGAAAACCCCAGAACATTCATCACATCAGGCGGGCTTGGCACCATGGGCTACGGATTTCCGGCGGCAATAGGCGCAAAGGTTGGGTGTCCGGACAGGACCGTTATCGATATCGCGGGCGACGGTTCGTTCCAGATGACATCACAGGAACTTGCGACCGTCTCCAAAAGCAAGATCAAGGTGATCGTTGCAATACTTAACAACAGCTATCTCGGGATGGTGCGGCAGTGGCAGGAACTCTTCTTCGATGAGAGGTACTCATATACCGATATCTCGCAGAGCGTCGATTTCGTGAAACTGGCAGAGGCCTACAATCTTGTAGGGATCCGTGCAGAGAAGCCATCAGAGGTGCAGGCGGCGATATCAGAGGCACTGTCGGCAGACCGCACGGTTGTCATCGATTTCGTGGTCGATCCGATGGAGAATGTGTTCCCGATGGTTCCTGCCGGTGCTGCGATCAATGAGATCCTCGAGCCGGGGGTGGTTGCATGAGACATACGCTTGCAGTGCTTGTCGAGAACAAGCCGGGTGTGCTTGCGCGTGTTTCAGGACTCTTCAGCAGACGCGGGTATAACATCGAGAGTCTTGCTGTTGGCATGACAGAGAATCCTGATATATCGAGGATGACGATCGTTGTGGCAGGCGATGACCGGGTACTTCTGCAGGTGACGAGTCAGCTTTCCAAACTGATCGACGTGATCTCGATATCCGATCTCCCGCCGTCCGAATCGGTTGACCGGGGACTTGCGCTCATTAAGGTTGCTGCTGATACGGGCACAAGAGCTGAGATCATGCAGATCGCGGGAATATTCCGTGCAAAGATCATAGACATCGGCGCAGAGACGCTGATAATCGAGGTCACGGGAGACAAAGGTAAGATCAGGGCGATTGAGAATATGCTTGGAAGATTCGGGATTAAAGAAGTTGTCAGAACTGGAAGAGTGGCATTGCACAGGGGAACAAAGACCGTATGAGGAGGAGAATACAAATGATTGTAAATTTCAGAGTAACACAGGTAGAATCTAAGATATATGTGGATCCGGAAGAGGTTAGAAAGCAGAAGAATGTCAACATCAACTATGACATTAACCTGAAGAACACGACAGTTGTGTCAAAACCGACACCGTTCGGAGAAAAAACTATTTTGAGGGTTGAGTATGCATTCTCAATCAATTATCTAAGCCCGAATGTAGGTCACATCAGATTTGAGGGGTATTCTGACTATTACTCCGACGAAGACGATCTGAATCAGATCAAAATCGACTGGGATGCTGGGAAAGCCCCGTCCAATGTCCAGAACCAGATCGCAAACACGATGGTGTCTAACCTTGCCCCGCTTGCGATCACGCTCTCTTCAAAGCTCGGGCTTCCGCCCGCAATGCCGCTTCCAGCGATCAATTTCCAGCAGAAGCAGGCGGGGAAACCGGAGAAAGTGGAGACGATGTATCACGGGTAAGGCGGGGTGTTAACATGTTCTTCGACCATCTTCCAGTCAACATCAGTCCACTTGGGTTTTGGTAGCTTGTCTGTAAGTCTCTCGCCTTTTAATGGCGTAACCCGAACTACTTACATTCACAGGTTTGCCTCCTTGCATACAATGAAACACCAATTTGGTAAGTCAGCACCATTTCTGGTTAAGGCAAATTTTGAACCTATATCCGATCCATTACAGATCGACATTCGCTTTTTACCGAATCCTCTACCCTCTATGCCATCGTTTGCCCTTGCGGGGTCACTACCCGGTTTTTCCGGGAGCATATAGGGCGAACCTGGGTTCTACATCACAGATAATTATAAACACCTTAGAAGCCATCTGTAAGCCGGGAACCATATGTCCATCCCCTATAACGTC
>DAOUXE010000078.1 GCA_030666765.1 Methanosarcinales archaeon | reverse complement strand
TGGTGAGTTGGGAGATGTCATCCCCGGAGAGTTCCTCTTCCTTCAGCACCTCCTGCTTGAATCGGATGGAGAATCCAATATTGATATAGTCATTCTCAAAGTTACATAACACCTGGTGGGGCATCCAAAGAGAATCAATCTTCTGTAAACTGTTTGTGAACTGGTCAATGAATCTTTTAACTGTAGTGCTTTCTTCAATGTTGTAGAGCTTCCAGAATCTTTCGAAGAAAGTATCCGGATACAGTATGATCGTTTCTTTTCCTTTTTTTACAATCATAACATAGAGGAACTTATCCTCTGTTGGCTTTAACTCAATCCTGTAATCCGAGAAGGAGAGTGGTATATCGCCAAGAGCACAATTCGATTCGATGATGTTTGTCTTGACCGCGTACTCTGTATATTCCCCTCGCTCTTCCATTGACTGGAGATTTGAATTGATTGTCTTTTCCATCAGCTCATGAAATTTGGAACGAGAAGATATCATGGTTAAATTCCTCTTTATTCGGTACGGTCCAAATTAATTTTGTTAAAGATGGTATTTAATCATTCCGAAACCATTGTGTTAAAAATACGTAATCCAACGCAGCGACTGGTTCTTTTTTGGTATACTCAAAAAGCGACGTCTGCTTTTCATCACCGTTTCTCTTGCGCACCACCTCAATTATAGTGCGGTCATAGTTGCAGAGCAACAGCAGAGCAAAATGGGACAACGGCGATAGCTGAAGCAAGATATCCCCTGTCATACGTCGCCACTATCTTGCTTTAAAATATGTCACATCTATCACTTCATTTACATATATCTTTTCGATGCAAGCCTGCACCGTCCCTCCACCGAGCCATTTTGAGTGCTTGTTCAACAGTTCCGGATCAAAGATTCGTTCCCAACTATTCAAGATCTCTTCCTTAAATGGCGAAGGTGGATGCCAATTCTCCCAGCCGCATTTCACTCCTGCCCTTTCAGAGCGTTCGTCCCAACTATCACCCTCCTCCTCTGACAAAGACAGATACCAGCAATTGAGTACAGCATGCCACGCTTCAAAGTCTGACAGTAGTACCCTACCGGAGTTAACAAGAAATTCCACTCGCACGCCCATTGCATCACGAGGCAAGTGTCCGCTCCGCCGCAGATCAGGTTTTGGGTGATACCATTCCCATATTGGATATTTGTTGCATGGATATTCTTTCGCCCGTTCTTCGAGTTGTCCAGCCATCCAGTTGTATGCAGGTCCAAACCAATCATCAATCTCGTTATCCATAATTCCGTTAAACTCGAGCACTCCCAATTTCCCTGCACGTTCCCAGGCTTCTTTTGTCTGAATCGTCCAGAGCCGTATCCTGCCCGGGTCAGTCATCATTATACATATCCCAGAATCACATTTAAACTCCCTTAACCCTCATATTCCCGTGCTATACAATCCGGACATCGTTTGGGTTGACTGAGCCCCCGTTTCAGGTACCATTTCTGCTCAGAACCAGTGAACACGAACGTTTCGCCGCAACGTACGCACTCCATTGGGATATCCTCGAGCACCGGATAACTCCGCGATTCAACAATGCCCAACTCATCCTTGCGTGCAAGTAAACGACTCGTTTCAAAGGAGGTATAGAGAACGTCGATGGGCGAGATTAGAAACATCTTCTCATCATATTCAAACTCAGGATTCACCCGCACATGCGGTGGCTTACCACACCCCGGATCGTAGCAATCAACTGATCGTCCCGGACACTCTCTGCGGTGGCAGATCGTGCCTATCAAAGAGAGATCGTAATCGAAGAGAAAGACATCCCAGCCATGATAATGCCTGCTCATCTGCCTGGCATACTTCGCTATGGTTGCAATCTCGCCTGTGTTGCTGATGATGATAGCCAGATCAAGATCATTAGGATGAGGGTCACCTCCGGCAACAGAACCCACTGTGGCGACCTCGAGAAGACTTGATAGCGTGCGCACCTTCGAAGCAAACTCATCTGCCGCAACTCTGGGAACGTCATTCCTCATAGTACTCATATTGTTCCGGTGCTTCTCCCTCTTCTTCAATGATTGTGGGCTCGCGTGGTTTGGAACCTTCCTTCCGTATCTCTTCCAGTTTCACTTGAAAATACCATTCATCTCCGTAATCAAACAGATAAAGAATATTCTGTCCTACATATAGTCCCAGATTGCCAATACTAACCTCATCCACATACGGACCATCATCTTCATACGGGGAAACAAATCGTTCACGAGACCATGGCCTGCCGTCCATAAAAAAGGAGTAAAGATGGTCATAATCGAAATCGTATGCTTCCTGGATAGAACTATGAAGGTCGAGCAGGGTATCGTCTGCAGATATCTCGATCCGCCTCCAGAGGTTCTTAGCCAGAGTCACCCTGAAGATGTAGGTTCCATCAACAAATTCAATTCTTTCACGGGGAAGTGTTTTTTGCAGTTCTCCCTCTGCAAAAAGTGGGGCAAAGGGTAGGAAGAATGGGTCTCCGGGTTCTCCTTTGTCCACTCTAATCGATGCTTTTGACCTTTTTTTCTCTGGCTCCATCCTAAAAAGTGTTAATGGCCCTTCATCAGGGAGCGGAGATCCGGGTACGGCATCCAATTCGCCGAACTCACGATGATATGGTAGATTCCAGTAGAACAAATTCCTTGCTTCCCTCAAGACCTCTGCCATGGTCACCCCAAAAGTCGAAGGTGTCATCGTTTCTGCAGGAAAGGAACGTTTGGGCCAATTAGGTGCAACCATATCCTCATCGCGAGTCACCTCCCAGAATCCGAAGAAGGAGAAGTAGAGTAGGAAATATCCCCAATTCCAGAGCAACTGGGACATATCATAAGCTTCTTCGCCTTTTAGATAGATTCTTTTCCCTGGTTGTTGTTCAATCAGAGATTCCAGAAGATGAGGAACGGTGTATATGGAGGGACCCCCAAAACATCCCTCCTTTAGTGTTTTCCAGTCGGTATCTATCCAGAAAGTCTCTAGCAGGAAGAAATATCTCTCTGTGAGTTTCAATTCCTCGTACGCCTGAAGACGTTCGGTCGGTTTTAACGCCAATCTGCCTTTTTCAGAAACTTTCCGGAATAATTTTCCAGCCAGAACCAGATGATAAAAGAGATGCAAAAGTGGATACATGCCCTGGCCGGTTCGTGGAGTGGCATCAGGAAGGGGATGAGTCATCTCCTGGTTCAGTTCATACAAGTCTCTTCCGGATAGAAACCTATTAGTACGAGTTAAGACGATGTTATGTGTACTTAAGTATCCGGTAAATGTGGCAAAATCCCGCAGAAGTGGTGTGGGTTCTGTTTCGGTTATGACAAAAGTAAGTAATCTGGACATTTCAAACCTCCTTTCAGTCCAACAGCGATATTCGTGGCAATCCATTTTAAACTTTGCGGACGGGCAATTATAACGTTTTCGATGTTTACGAAGTTAGCCGTAAGGCCTGACATGGGCGAAGTGCCATGGATGAGGCCAGGTGTAAATCAGTCAGACGATGCCGCAGACAGCCCCATCACAGCGATGAGAAATACACCTCCCCCAGTTGGGTCTGCCCAAGTTCGGAGAGTTCGACTTCATCCATGCTTCGAATCCCACACCTGGGGCAGATTATATTCTTTTCAAAACGAGGACGTTCTTGCTTCGGCGGAAACGAGATTTTTCCTACATCACAATCGAAATATCTCTTGCATCCTTTGCATTTGAAATTCAGTTCTGTCATCTTTATCACTTCCTTCACCCCTCGCCCCCACCTCTTCCGGAACCCCGACCAATTCCAGCGGACTTGAGCAACTGACCGCTTAACCCATCAGGTAGTCCGGGGGTGAACCGATATTCGGATACATCAATCGGTTCGCTCATATCCATCAGGGAATATTCGGAAACAATCCCACTCTTGCTCTTGCACAAAGTAATTCCGACAGAAGACCGGTCATCCGGGTGTAGCACCATCTCGTCCAGTGCAGAGAGATAAAAATTCGTCTTTCCAGAGTATTCAGGCATGAAATCGGATATCTCCGAGTAAATAGCAACGAAACACCTCAAAAGATGATGGTAAAAGAGCAGGTCGGGATAAAAATCCCGTCCATCCACTTCCGGATGGTACTGGCTCTCTATGAAGGCAAATCCCGTTGCCAGTTCGAGCAAGAGATCCCTGATCTTCCCTACGAGCGCATTTTCAAGCTCCTGCTCCTTCGCACCCTTCCGATCGCGATGCAGTCGAAGATGTATGGATCCTTGATCGTCTGTTCCATCAACTCCGATCGAGGGGCGGGAGCGTCTCTTGAAAATTGGTTGTTTTGATGGTAGCAGCCTGCACTCCATAAATATCACTCTCTATCTGGTGGCGCGATCATAATAATAGTCCCCGCGCATCATAAGCGCAGCGTAACTGATGCCCCGCCGCCAGAACAGAAGATGATTGCCCCTTTACACCGCACATTGAACCGCCCCCCTCAGAAGCGAAGGTCGGGCACATCCAAAACCTTTTTCTCAAACCCGACCATCATCCATAACATGGAAGACCATATCGAGTACTCAAGAAACACGTTGATGGACTTCATCAAACTAAAACCAAAAGATATCGAGATCTGCGATGTGACACTGCGGGACGGCGAGCAAGCAGCCGGGATCGCTTTTACTGAGCAGGAGAAGATCGATATCGCACGGAAACTGAATGATGTTGGTGTGGAGATCATCGAGGCAGGATTTCCGGTTGTATCAAAAGAAGAACTCGAGACCATACGTAAAATTACAAAACTCGGACTCAACGCAAGGATATGCTGTCTCGCACGCTCAAAGACGTCGGACGTCGATGCCGCGCTGGATGCGGATGTTGATATCGTGAGCATTTTTATTGCAACGTCTGACATCCAGCTGCGCTACAAACATCACATGACGATCGATGAGGCAACCGACTGCGCAATCGATGTCGTGGACTATGCAAAGGATCATGGGCTTGCGGTCAGGTTTGCTGCCGAGGATGCGACCCGCACAGACATGGGTGTGCTGAAACGAGTCTACCGGATCGCCGAGGCGCACAACGCGGATTACCTGAGCATCGCAGACACTGTTGGGATTCTTGATCCGAGTACCACGTATTTCATGATAAAAGAGATCAAAAAGACAACACATACCCCGCTCTGCATCCACTGCCACAACGACCTCGGAATGGCGACCGCAAACACGATCGTTGCTGCGGAAACCGGGGCAACGCAGCTACATGCCACTGTGAACGGGATCGGTGAGCGGGTCGGGAACACGCCACTTGAGGAGTTGCTCACAGGACTTCTGATCCAGTACGGAATCGATAAATACGACCTCTCGCATCTCCTGTCACTCTCGAAGATGGTGGAGAAGTATTCCGGGGTAAGGGTTGCAAAGACCAAGCCAATAGTCGGCGAAAACGCGTTCTGCCACGAATCAGGGATCCATATCGCTGCGATGCTTGAGAATACCAGCACTTATGAAGTATTTTCCCCGGAACTTGTAGGAGGTGGCAGGAACTACATCATTGGCAAGCACACTGGCAAGAAGGCTCTTAAGTTCGTAACAGAGCGGCTCGGCTACGATCTCGATCGAGAGCACCTCTGCGCTCTTCTCGATAAGATCAAGGTCTGCAGCGAGGCGAAGCACGGAGTCTCATGCGACAGGCTCGCAAAGATGATTGATGAGATGGATTGATGCGAACGGAGGGGCGGTAGGATGGGTGACATGAAGTATCTGATTCTCCTTGGCGACGGGATGGCAGACGTTCCGCTCCCTGAACTTGGCGGAAAGACTCCGCTTGAGCATGCAAATATCCCGAATATGGATTACATCGCGAAGCACGGCAGGTGTGGACTTGCGGGGACGGTTCCGACAGGAATGCCTGCCGGAAGCGAGATTGCGAACACGTCACTTCTCGGATACGCTCCCGAGAAGTATTATACAGGGAGAGGTCCGCTTGAGGCTGCGAGTATGGGTGTAACGCTTGCAGAGGGTGAAATTGCGTTCAGATGCAACCTGATAACAGTTGCGGATGGCGTAATAGCCGATTACAGTGCAGGGCACATCACAAGCGAGGAGGCGGCAGAG
>DAOUXE010000021.1 GCA_030666765.1 Methanosarcinales archaeon | reverse complement strand
GAAACGATCTTTGGAATGAGTGTCATTCCAAACCGCACCCCCCGGGTCAGATCATCCAGTTTGTCCTGATCAATGATCTCTTCAATGGATTCCCTGCAAATTCCCCGTATCTCGAAATCGTCTGGCGCATCTCCGTTCTCTATTCTTGACACCACCGCCTCCATGATCTCGACAGCGGTATCAGTGCTTTCGTCCAGCAGTTCTCCGTTTGTCTTTCCGGACTTGTTGAGCACGGTTGGGTTCTCGATGACATCCTCGTAAGATGCGCCCTTGCATTCGAATATACACCTTCGTATCGATGTGTAGGAGCCGACATCAAACCTGAGTATCGAGACCAGAAGATTTGCAAGAGCCCTGCCCTCGGGCGCAAAGCCTAAGATATGCATCCCATCCCTGATCTGGGTCTCCCGCAGAAGCGTCAGCTGTCCGTGCAGATCATCCACAACTCTGTCCCGGTCATCCGGATCAGGATGACCCTGCATCTGATCGTCTCTGATGAGATTCACTTCCTTTGCCTTATCCACGATCAGATGGAATATCGAGTGCAGCCTTGCATTATCACTGGTGCTCTTCGCCTTTCCGTACTCGGCGAGCAGATCGCCCAGATCTTCGAGCCCCTCATAGAGCCCGGATGGCGCCATCACAGGAAGCAGGTGATCGACCATGGTCGCGTATCCGCGGCGTTTGGCTATGGTCGCCTCCATAGGGTTGGTGATATCATAGATGTACAGATGCGGAATCGTTCCGATGGATATCTGCGGATAGCATTCCGTTGACAAGCCCACAGTCTTCCCGGGCAGGAACTCAGGGAGCCCGTGCGTTCCGACATGCACGATCGCATCCGCACCAAACTCGTGTTCGATCCATTTGTAGACGGCGAGCCACTGGTGCGGCGGCGGACAGAGCGGGTCATGGAGGATCTTGCAGACCTCGCCATCGCATTTTGCGCCCGCACACCCCCTCTTCGGCTGGATCGCTATCAGGACATTCCCGAATTTGAGACCCGGGATCACGATCTTGCCATCATATAAGCCCATGCTGAGCTTTGCCCATTCCCATTCTTCAAGCTCGGGCTCGGAAAGTGCTGCTTTTCCCCGGGATGAGAAATCGGATCGCGGGTCGCCCCATGTCTCGATCAGTTCTCGCTTGACACGATCAGGGAATTCGGAGAACCATTCGAGATATCTGTCACGGGGCAGCATGAAGGATCCGCCTTTCTTCACGATTTCAGAGATCGGGGTCCACCTGAATTCGCTTATCGCCTTCTTCTCAAGGATTTCATCAATCAGATCCTTACCGTTCTCTGGGATATCATCGCCGAGATCGTAACCCTCGTCTCTCATCCGGTGGAGGAGACGTGCCACGCTCTCAAGAGAATCCAGTCCAAATGCCGTGCCTATGGTTGCTTCCACGCCTTTGCATGGTGAATTGAGCAGTATGAGTGCGATTTTCCTCTCCGAATTTGGTATGTCCTTCAGTTGGATCCATCTGGCAGCTCTTGAAACCAGGAACACGATCTGTTCCATAACCGGAACGTGCCTGTTGTATAGAGCCCCAGTTGTCGGCTCATCCACTCGCTCTATTGCCCCGACGAATGTGGGCTCGATCGTTCCATCAAACTCAGGCATCGAGACGTTTATCACAATCCCGCTCGGATCAAGCCCATCTCCGCTCTCTCTCCAGTCCGTTTCTGTCCTGTAATAGGATATTATCGCCTGAATGACCGGTACATTCAATCGCTTCAATATATCCGCGTCGCCAGTGGGATGATCCGCTCCTTCTCTTCTTGGAAGCAGGAAGAACATCTTAAGGTTTATGAGAATATCGATGACGGGCTTTCCATCTTTCATAAAATATTTATTTAAAATAATATCGTTGCCATCAATCCCAAGATCGGTGTTCTCAAATCCGTGCGAGAATACAGGGAGTACATTGATTCCTTTATCCTCAAACTCCCTGATCAGGGCATCACACACAAGGGTATCGCCTTCGAGCCAGCCTGTGCGATGGAACAGGATGCCCGCGGTATGATCCCCTTTCTGCCGGTACCATTCATTATAATCATCCGGAGAGTTAAATGTCTGCCCTGCATCAGGATGATATATCCCATCCCATGGCAGTTCCTCCGGTGGAGCCGGCTCTACTGCGCTCTTCTTGCAGTGCTGTGCCATGAACAGGATGAGATTCTTGATGTTCGCAACACCCCCGCACATACGATACTGCTGTGCTGATGCAAGCACATCGGGCGGCACATTTGCAAGCTGCATCTCGCTTCCGGTGGAGAAGACCGGCACCTTTGCGTCTGTTGCAACCTCCTCGATGATCTCAAAACTCTCAACGTTTCCGGTGACATACAGGAAGATCGCGTCTGCATCATTTCTCAGCCACTGCCAGAACTCATCTTCGATCTCGTTTGCCTGATGCCTTGCCCGAACCTCGATATTGTATTCCTCAAGTTCACGTGCTGCTCTGCCGATTGTATGGAGTACAGCTCCGTTGTAACCTTCTATTATTCCGATTTTTGTTGTGTTCATCTGCATGTCTCCAATAAATGGTAGAATCAGGGTAACTGTACCTCATTGGATTTGGTGCTACCCATACCACCATTTTGAATCTTTATATTTTTGGTAAGAATTCGCTGTGAAATTTTGTAGATCCATCATGCGTTATGGCTAATTTTGCCAATTTTATTTCTTGTTAATCAAGTATTATCAATCCCTGTTTTCTCAGAGAGTCTATAGTTTCAGGAAAAACATCCTCTGGCATCCTGCCAAATCTCTTTTCAAATTCAGATATATCAACACCGGAATTCAGCCCTCTCATCATCGCTCTGCGCATTTCATCATCTTTTGATAACCTCACTCCTTCAGCTATGGGGAATTTTTCGTTTTTTATTGATTCGGCATATCGCTCTAATGACTCAAAATTTCTATAAAGATATGTACCAAGCAGACTGCAGAACCAGTTGGTAGCACCAAGTCCCAGCCGTTCCCGATCATACTTGAAAACATGGTCGAAATGTATGAGTTCTTTACCAGGTAACACAAATTTTGACGCAGATTGTTGTTTGTATCCCGCTTCTGTCATAATCTCGGTTGCCCCCATATACATTTCTTTTGCTATATTTTCACCTTTGATCGGGGGAATTTCGCCAGATTGCAACATCTTTGCAAGTTTTAAGTGAGGGTATGGGCGAAGGCGAAAGATGCTGATGCTCTCTATATTCAAATCAATTGCCTTTTCCAGTTCTTCCGTCCACATTTTCACGCTTTGCCCGGGAAGATTATACATCAAATCTATATGCACATCATAGCCGAATTCATGTGCATTTTTAATCTTTTTAATCACTACTCTACTATCCTCCGTGCGATTAAACATCTTTCGTATGCCATCATTGAATGTTTGAACTCCAAAATATAGTCGTTTGACGCCATAATCTGATAGAGCTACCAACTTATCTTCATCCATGTTGTGAGTTGTACTCTCCACCGTGATCTCCACGTTTTTACCGAGAGTAAAACAGTTTCTGTAATGTGACAAAAGATCACACAGCTCTTCAGATGATAAAAGGGTTGGGGTTCCTCCTCCTCCGAAGTACACAGCGCTGAAAGTGCTTGAACTGATATATCTTGTTTTGGAGTAATTTTCAGCCTCTGCTTTTAATGCTTGCAGATATTTTTCTACTGCATCCTTTGTTTTAACGAGCCTACGTCCACCACCACAATATGTGCATATCGAATCACAAAAGGGTATACTGGTATGAAGGGTGAGTTCCCCCTTTGTGCTCGTGTTTTCCAGTAGATCTTCAAAATACTGGGAATCTCCAAGGATTCCGTTTTCAAACGATAGCGGGTAGTTAAGATATCCATAAGGATTCTTTTCGCCTTTTTCAACTTTCATAACTCATTTACCTCTTTAAACAATAAAATGGAGGGATTTATTACCCTCCTCTCTTTTATGTCCGGTCACTATACGCACCATTTTCATTTACGAAAAAGTATATCGCCAGCCCCCACCCGAAGGGCAGTTTTTACTCGATTTTTTGTGAAAAAATCGTTTTCCATTCACCAGGTTGGCTCCGGATATACAAATATTAAGTCCGGGTATTCTATGTCCAAAAACTCGTCGAGATACTCCCTGTAAACGTCTTCCGGGTCCACTAAATCAAATTCAGGGTGGAATATTTTTGTCCAATAGGTAAGCCCAACGATACTACCAGGTCCTTCGGTTATTTCATTAACAACCACATAAACGCGGCCGTTTTTCACCGCATTTAGGTTATCCCATCCTGGACGACTCTTAATGTCATTTACTATAGTCTCAAGCTCTTCTGTGTTGTCCCAACCCCATATCACGGTGGGGCTGTATTTGATTATGATCTCGGGGTTTTCTTCTAATATCCATTCTGCATCTACCTTTGGGTAAGCCGGTAGGTCAACAGCGATGTTTCTACCACCTGCCGTAGTGCACCGAATATTGGCTTTACTACCCGAACCATAAGTACTAATTTCCCCCATGCCGTTGAATCTAACTTCCAGAAATACCCGTGGTTTTTCCTCCTCCGTTAGCTCATCAACAAAGTTTGTTATGCTATCCTCATATTCCTCACACCAATCGTTGTATTCTCTTGCATTCTCTTTCTCGTCTATAATATATCCCAGCTTTGTTATCTCTTCTCTCAAAATTTCCGGATTGGTGAACTCAAGCGCAACCACAGCAATCCCAAAAGGATCGAGCTTCTCTTCGACCTCTGAAATCGGAGGCCACTTTGCATAGGTAATGACCATATCAGGCTCAAGACTGGCAATTGCTTCATAGTCTTCCACAAACCAACCGCCAACAGTTGGCTTGCCGACCAGTTCTGGGAAGTAATAGCTTTTCTTCTCTTGTATGCCGTTAGATGTGCCAACTATTTTGTCTATTGCTCCAAGGAGTTTGACCGATTCAGCACTATGACCACTGACAACAACTATCCTCTCTACCGGCTTCTTCACTGTAACAATCCTGTCAGCCGTATCTATGAGCGTTAGCTCCTTCTCCTTCCCGAGTATAACAAGCTCAATCTGCGTCACATCCTGCATATTGATCTTGCCGTCATGCTTGGCATCTGTTAGCTCTGTCTTGTCCCTGTATTCGAGGATGATCAGTTCGGTGTAGGTCACATCCTGCATGTTTATCGTGTCGTCTTCGTTCGCGTTCCCGAAGATTCCGAGTGTGTAGTCTGATGCTGCGACAGGGAGTGTACAGCAGAGCAGCAGCACGATTGCGGTCATTCCAACAAATGTATCTGTCTTCATATATATCATCTCCTTTGTATTTATTCAAATCAACTCTCCAGCGGCGGATACACGAATACGCCGTGCTCATTCAGATCAATGTCCAGTCCCTGAAATTCTGTCAGGTATTCCTGATGGATCGCCTGTGGATCCAGATCCTCGAAAAGCTCCGGGTGGAACCACTTTGCAAGGTATCCCATTCCTACAAAAGATCTCGAGTATATGACGGAATAAGCGATTATATAGACGTTTTCATCTTTCACTGCTGCTACATTCCGGAGTTCTGGTCGGTTCATAATTTCATCCCTCGTTGCCTCGAATATAGCTGTATCCTCCCGATCCAGGGCGTATCCACCAGCAAACCAGCTACCCGAGATTTTTCCTTCCATCTTAAGTACAATCTCAGGATCTCGCTCCATCACTTCTTCCGGATCTACCTCCACAAAATCAGATATATCGCTGAAGATATTCCTGCCACCAGCAGCATCTATCTTGTCTCCACGGTTTCCTCTGCCATACGCCTTGTAAGGGCCGCTATAAGACTCATAGTATACTGCTGGTCTATCCTCTTCTGAAAGTCCCTCTACCCGCTCGTTGATGGTGTCCAGGCATTCCTGATAGAATTCAATGAATTCTTCTGCTTCCTCCTTTCTATCAAGGATGTATCCGAGCTTACTCACCTCTTCGACATAGCTCGCTCCCATACCTCCACAGTCAATACGGAATACCGTGATACCTGCGGACTCAAGCGTATTTTGAATCTCCTCATACTTGCTCCAGTATTTGGGCGAACCAACATACCAGAATGCAAGATCCGGATAGAGTTCAAATATCACCTCGTAATCGGGTTGCATGCCACCAATGTTCTCTGCTTTGTCGATAAGTTCAGGGAAGAATACCTCGTCCAGTGTCCATTCATTGACGCCAACCACCGTATCTATCGCCCCTATTGAGCGCATCGCCTCGACAGGAAGCGCACTTCCGGAAATTACCCTGTTTACCGGCTTCTTGACTGTTACCGTCCTATCGGCACCATCGATCAGCGTTAGTTCTTTCTCCCGCCCGAGAATGACGAGCTCGATCTGCGTCACGTCCTGCATGTTGATCTTGCCGTCGTACTTGGCGTCTGAGAGTTCTGTTTCGTCTCTGTACTCGAGGATGATGAGCTCGGTGTAGGTCACATCCTGCATGTTTATCGTGTCATCCTCGTTCGCGTTCCCGAAGATTCCGAGTGTGTAGTCTGATGCTGCAGCGGGGAGTGCAAGCAAGAGCATTGTCATGGCTATTCCCGCCAATATTGTATCTGATTTCATGTCTATTACCTCCTTATGATTTTATTCGTATCTGTTTGTTGAGATGTCGTACCATCGACAGTCTCAATGAACTCCGAGAGCACGTGGTTGAACCTGTCAGGCTCCTCGAGAAAGGGGCAGTGACCGCTTTTGGTGAACCGGACAAGGCGCGAGTTTCTGATCTTTCCGTGCATCCATTCACCCACAGGGTCATCCTTCCGCCACTTAGTGTGCCATGAGCCTCTAATGATAAGCACTGGAAGGTCGATCTCCTCGATTATGGAGCAGTAATCCCTGCAGGATAACTCCAGCGAAAGCAGGGAGCAGACGTAGGGCGGAACCTTTCTGTAGTCCGCCTTGAGTTGATCCAGAATAGCCGGAGCGGGAGTTTTGAGGAACATTCGCTCCACGAAAGCGGCATGTTCCTCGGATGGTTTTTGATACGCCATGGCGTATTCGCAGGCGGTCTGCAGCCGATTTTGGTAGTCGGCGTAACCGCCCGGATAGTCCTTACTTTTCCACCTGTACGGGCTGGCATCCACTATGCAAAGCCCCCTGAGGCGTCCCTCACCAAACTCCTCGAGGTATTTAAAGACGATACACCCTCCCATGGACCAGCCCACCATGAAGAGGTCGCGGAGGTCGAGTTGTTCCATAACCTCATGCAGATCCATTGCCATCTGAGCGAGGGTGTAGCCAGAAGAAGGCTTGTCCGAATGACCGTGCCCTCTCAGGTCTATGGCGACCGTGTAGTACCTCGATGGGAGGCTCTGAAATTGCCTCTCCCAGTAACGGGAGGAACATGACCAGCCGTGGATGAAGAGGAGCGTGGGAGTTCGCCTGGATCCCCTCGCCCTGTAGTAGATCCCCGTACCATCGGACAGAGAGATCTTACCGCGTTCTCCATCTGCATCGTCACTCTTGGTGGGGTATGACAGGCACATGGTTAGTATTATTACCTATTTTTCATCCCTGTCAACTTGCCTATGGCTGCGGATATACAAAGACACCGTGCTCATCCAGATCATAGTCCAGCCCCTGAAATTCTGTCAGGTATTCCTGCTGGATCGCCTGTGGATCCAGGTCTTCGAAGAGATCAGGATGGAACCACCTTGCTATGCATGCGAGGCTTGCGACACTATCGGGTCCAAACGCGAACTCGTTACTGATCACGAAGACGTCTCCATTCGTTACGGCAGTGACCTCAGAGAGTACCGTGCGATTGAGGATACTATCCCTGAGCGCGATGATCTCGGTCGGGTCGTCCTCATCATATCCGCTGTCATAATACATCTGCCTGAGGATCACGTCCGGATTTGCCGCTATCACATCTTCCGGGTCTATCGTTACATATCCTCCGCCGCCAAGGTCGGCAAATATATTTATTCCGCCCGGCATCACACATAACTGGTGCCCTCCGGCTTCTCCTGTGACTGCCTTGTAGTCACTGATTTCGAGATATACAGTCGGCTTGTCATCTTCCGGAATCTCTGCGACACGCTCTTTGATTATGTCTACGTACTCGTCATGGAAAGAGATGTACTCGTCTGCTTCCTCTCTCCGTCCGAATATGTATCCAAGCAGTTCCATCTCTTCTGTCAGTATCTCTGCCTTGTAGAACTCCAGACGAATCACCTTGACATCGGTTCCTGCCAGTTTATCCTCAAGCAGATCCGGTGTGGGCCAGCTCACATAAGCGAAGGCGACGTCCGGAGGACCCCCATCGAGACTCAGCATCGCCTCGATATCGGGAGCCATCCAGTCACCGACGGTCGGCAATTTGCTGATCTCCGGGAAATATACCTGCATCTCATCGATGGGCTTGGCAATGCCAGCTATTGTATCCTTCACATCGAGTGCTCTCATCGATTCGGCGATGTTGCTGTTGAAGACGACTGTGCGTTCCACCGGTTTATTCACCGTAACGATCCTGTCAGCAGTATCTATGATTGTTAGCTCCTTCTCTTTTCCCAGTATGACAAGCTCGATCTGCGTCACATCCTGCATGTTGATCTTGTTGTCATGCTTGGCGTCTGCGAGTTCGGTCTTGTCTCTGTACTCGAGGATGATCAACTCGGTGTAGGTCACATCCTGCATGTTTACTGTGTCGTCTTCGTTCGCGTTACCGAAGACGCCGAGTGTGTAGTCTGATGCTGCTGCTGCTGACGACGCCAGCAGGAGCAAACATAAGGCTATTTCAGCCAATATTGTAACCATTCTCATTTATAGTACCTCCTTGTGGTTGTATTCTGTAGGGGCATACGCAAAATGTATCTTACATATCGCGTGTGAATTGTAGATATCTCACTCAGAACTTAAACATTACGATCAGTATCGTAGTATAAACCAGTAAACATATCATCCATTCTTCATATCCACATCGCGGACCACGTCTCATCCAATTCCTTCAATCGGGTCCCACAGACCTTATCGGTATGATATACGGACGTTTCCCGTTCCGATTGATCACATCAGCTCAACGTTATAGACCGATCTGATATTTTCAGGCGTGAGGACATCAGAAGGACTGCCGGCATCAAATACCTTGCCCTCTTTCATGATGACCACCCTATCAGTGTATCGTGATGCGAGATTGAGATCATGTACTGCCATGATCGCTGATATCCCATTCTTCACCACGAGATCTCTGATGATCTCCATCACCTCAAGCTGGTGCTGTATATCAAGGTTGGAGGTGGGCTCATCGAGTAAGAGAACCTCCGGCTCTTGTGCAAGTGCTCTTGCAATGAACACCCTCTGCTCCTGACCGCCACTAAGCTCGTTGATGTCACGCATGGCAAGGTCTTCGATGTTCATCATCTCCAGCACATCTAAGTAACTCCACAAAAATTATGACCTCTTGATTTACCACTATCGTGACCATAAAAAGCATCATTCAGGTGTGAGTTATGAAGAAGTGGAACGAAACTTTTGTGGATCCACTTAGTTGTGACGTTCGCAGATTG
>DAOUXE010000092.1 GCA_030666765.1 Methanosarcinales archaeon | reverse complement strand
TGGTAGCAACCTGCATCTTGTAACCCCCATTTCGTTCGCATCGCTATTTTTCATATTCATTCTTCCTATCCTAATAAAACCCTATCAATTCAGTCACCGGTCACCATCTACTCCTGAAGGTGTAGGTGTCACTGAATGTTACCCGCGCCCAATCACCCGCGAGCCCCACGCATCCGACAACCCTCGCGGCAATTCCCCCTGCCCCCGCCACGCCCGTGTGGGGGCCCGCACCCAACGCAAACCCACGGGCGCCCGTGCCTGCCCTCAGGTACCGCGGGCAGCCCCAGGCGCAAAGCCACGACCCGGGTCGGCAGATACGCTGCCAAAAACCCCCCTCCTCATACCGGATGCTACACAGAAAGCCCTGGCTTATCAAGCGCATCCGCAACCGGAGTGCCGATCAACTGCGATGCCACCCCCGAACACCAGAGCAACCTGCAATATCTGAGAGGATCCGTGCTGAACAGATAACCACCATTCACAGATTTCACCTGTATCTCACCAGGACTTGGTCCGCAAAACCAAACCCGAGCGATCGCAAACGCCTCACAGACTCCACCGGTCATCGAGCGGAAACATCTCATTGATCAGGATCAGGGTCTTTTTGTCGTGGATGATCCGGTATATCCTCGAGAGCACCATACAGTCCTTGCCAAATGCGCTGCTCTTCAGGTTCAGAACTCCGATCTCCGTAATCTCCCTCCTCGACTCGATGTTGTGCTTCTGCATGATGCGCCCGATCGGGATGTCCGCACGCATCAAGTCCTCTTCCATGCCCTCTGGCATCTGCTTGATCGGGGCTAACGATCGTGCATAGACATACGCCACACCCCCGGCACGCAAAAGGACGGTACGCTCATTGACCTGCTCACCCACAGGTATATCGAGCAGTCTGGCGATCTCATCATCTGCTCTGGTGATGTGCTGCTGCTCTGTCTCGACGTTGACATGCTTCTTCGTCATTAGTTCAAGCAGGTGGGTGACCGAGCCGTCGGTGCCTGCACAGATGCGAAGGCAGGTCGGAAGATCGAGTTTATACAGGCGGTCGATGACGTCCATTATATCCTCCGTCGTTTCCTTGTAACGATTCTCACGGCTTGCCGATGTTGAGCCATTCGACACGCTCAAAGTCCCTGTCGTTAGTTGCGATGTTTTTGATACCGTGCCTTTTCATCGTTACCGGATGCACGGCATCGTTCGATAACAACCCATATTTTTTAGAACACTCTAAAGCAATGCCATACACCTCTCGGTATATCTTAACAATCTCTAAATTTTCGATTGCATCGATGTTTAGCATAGCATCTCGTGCTTTGTTTAATTCTCTCACAACTCCCCAATTCTTCTTCAAATAATTCACAGCAAATTTTGGCTCTATTCCATATCTCTCGACGACTTCAGCAATCATAACCCTGTGAAAAACTTCATTGCATACCAAAACAGACATAACGGCGTTGTATTTGCCCATATTAATATGCTCTAAGAAACTGTTGCACGATTCAGCGTATTTCCAGTGGTCAAGAATTTCATATAGGAAAATATTGGCATCGATGAAGATAGTGGTCCCGGTTTCTATCTCATCCAGCATCTAAACCGGCTCCAAATCAGGACTTTCTATGATCTCTTCAACCCATTCCCTATTCGAAATTTTTATAAGTCCCTCCAACTTTTCGATAGGTGTCGTCTTTAATATAATCTCAACTACTTCTCCCTCTCTCAAACCCAACTTTGTGAGTGGCTTTAAAACTTCGTCCTTGTATATCGCTTTCGTTCGCATGACCATCGCTATAATTAAATCGGTCTTCGGGCTTAAAAATCTTCGCTCGAAACCCCAATCCCAACCACAAACCGCTCCGCTTCCGAAAGCCTCTGCCTTCGCCGATATGCGATCTGTAATATGTAACAGGGCACCCATCACCCACCACCAACAGCACCAGCCGGATCCCGAACGGTGTGTAGTTCAATGCCAGTCCGAGCAGTGGCATGACTGCGATGCTCGAGCCCTGAAACCCGAGCGCAATCCATTCGATTGTGAAGTCTCATGATAGTGTTTTATGTATATGAGTAGTTACGTTTCCTCTGTCTCCTCTACAAAGATCGTCTGTGATGGGTACGCTATCTCGACACCCAGTTCCTCAAGGAGTTGCATGATCTGGAGGTTGAACCGCTCACGAACCACAAGAAACTCATTCCACACTGTTGTCTTTGTGAAGCAGTAGATGAAGATATCGAGCGAATACGCGCCGAACTCGGTGAAATGAACCATGTGGAAGTTGTGATCGAAACCGGAATCTTCTTTTATGATCCGGTTGATCCCCTCGACCACCTCTTCCATCTGTTTCCTGCTCGTTTTATAAGAGACCCCGAGATTGAATTTTATCCTCCGTTTCTTCATCCGGGTGAAGTTCACGATCTCGGATTTGATGAACCTGCTATTCGGCACGGTCACAAGTGCCTGATCAAACCTGCGTATCCGTGTGGACCGAAGCCCTACATCCTCAACAGTCCCCTCCACGCCATTGACCCGTATCCAGTCGCCGATATGAAACGATCGATCCGAGAAGACCGTGACCGATCCGAAGATATTGCTCACGGTGTCCTGCGCTGCCAGGGCAAGTGCAAGCCCGCCGATGCCAAGACCAGCCAGTAAGGATGTGACATTCCCACCTAGATTCTGTATCAGGAAGAGGACTGTAAGCATCACCACAACGACTTTGAGACTCTTTATAACAAGCGGCACCAGTTGTTCATCGAGTTTCGTCTCTGTCTTCAGTGTCACCTGATGCATGCAATAAGCAACGATGTCGATCAGATTGAGCATGAGCAGGAGCGCAACAAATGTGAATGCAAGCGTGAAGAAAAAGTGATGCGCCCATACGATATCGAAGATCCCAATCTGCTCTGGCAGATGCAGCGAAGCTATGGAAATATAAATTCCACAGACCACGATAAAGTAACCGAGAGGGGATTTGAATGCAGCTACAAGCATATCATCGATCTTTGTCTCCGTCTTTTCAGCAATCCCCACCAGTTTCTTCTCGAAGATGTATAGTGCAAGTTTACGCAAGGTAAGGGTAAAAAATATGATCAAGAAGAACATGATCAGCTCGGCTGTTGAGATGTTGAGAGAATACTGATCGAACATGTTCTTGATATCTTCAAGCATGGTAGCCCCTCTGTTGTTGAGGGATTATGAATTTTTTCATAGGTCTGTGAGTATGATCACGTTCCCCCTACCCATCTTCACCTTCTTGACCAATCCCCGATCCTCAAGGTCGGTTATCATCAGACTCGCCTTCGCTTCCGAGCAATTGAGCCGCAGCCGCAGGTCTTTCTGTGTGATCCTGCCGTCACGTTCCCTGACGATCAAGAGCACCTCCTGCAGATCAGATGGGATCGCTGATTCCGCACCCTCTGGTTCTAACTCACCTTGGCCCTCAGTTTCTTCAGATTCTTCTGATACTTCCGGTTCCGGCTCCAGTGGTTCGTATCCATAATCTTCCTTTCCGTCTGTCTCATCCGTCCCACCCTTTCTGTCGCCCTTTTTACCCCTCTTCCACAAAAACAAGGCAGATATGATTGCCAGAACCGAGAGGATGCCGGTTGCATAGAGTAGCACTGTAGAGTCATCTTCATCCTCTGGGAGTTCTTCGTAATCGAAGCTATCCTCGCTTAAATTTATGTCTTCACACAAGTACACGTCTTCAATCGGCGGGAACATCAGGAGATCGAGCACAAAGTCCCCACCCCCGACGATTGTGATCTCTTCTTCGGCACAGTACTCGAGCAGATTGCCTCTGTAGTATTCGGCACGGATCGCGTACGATCCTTCCGGCAGATCGAATATGTAACTGCCGGAAGGCACCACCAGCTTCTGCGGCGGCGTCGAATTCACCAAAACAATCGTGTTCTCGAGTACTTCGAACGTCGACCACTCATACGTGGTTCCGTGCACCACAGCAGCGGATGCCGATGGCACACAGACCACAAGTACCGCGATAATAATAAGTAGCAGACATCTCCGAATCATCAGAACGTGGCGAGTTTCCCTTCTGCGACCAGTCTGGTGATGTCTGTTATGTCTGCAAGCGACCTATCAATGATCTCTGTGATCTCCCGCTGTAGTGTATCCATGTCAGCACCCTCTGCAGGAACGATTCCGGCATCAGCAATAAGAGGCTGATCGATCGGCTTACCGATCTCGGATAACACGCGAATGTGGATCTCCTCGACCCCATCCACAGTCTCGACCACCTCGGATGCGACCTTGTTGGCGAGCAGGTTGTATATCTTTCCGACATGGTTGACCGGATTCTTGCCACTCGTCGCCTCCATGCTCATCGGCCTGTACGGCGTTATCAAGCCGTTGCACCGGTTGCCGCGCCCGACAGACCCGTCATCGCCCATCTCTGCCGAGGTTCCGGTCACGGTCAGGAAGAGTGATTCGTTTTTGAGGTCGTCTGCGGCATTGATCAGGACCTCGATGTCGCGATCTGTGTATTTGCTTGCCATGTCCCGGATGCGATCGCGCAAATCATCTGTTACGCTGATATAATGTCCCAGATCGTCGAGATGGCGCCCGACCATTGCGCAGGCAACAACAAGAGTGATCTTGTCATTGTCACGAAGCCCCATAATCTTAGTGTCCTCCCCGATTGCTGGAATATTCTTCCTGAGATTCATCAGTTCCTGTTCGGCATGGTATGTGATCTGCTCGGTCTCTGACAGCGGTGCAAACCCGACGCCAAAGGACGTGTCGTTCGCACCTGGAATCGTTCGGTGGAAGACATCTCTCAGATCGGACGAACCCTCCCCGAGTTTGCAGTCAAGAATGATATCGTGCTCCACATTTAGATTCAGGATGTTCTTCTTGAGATAGTCCCGGGCTGCCTGTAGTGCTATGGTATCAGTCGGGATGTGTATGCCATCAAACTCCTTCGTGGCTCTGCCGACCAGCAATATGTAAATCGGTGAAACGACCTCTCCGCCGCCGAACGCGGGGTACGATCTGCCAGCAACGATCTGCGTCTCATCGGTGTTGTGGTGCAGTACTGCCCCACAGCGGTCGATGTACTCGGCGCAGAGTGCCTGACTGACCGCTTCTGCGAGTCCGTCTGCGATGCTATCCGGGTGCCCGATGCCCTTGCGCTCGACGAGTTCGATCTCCTGCTTCTCAATCGGAGTCTGTCTGAGCGGTTCCACCTTGATATTTCGTGTCATTGGAATTACCTCTTTGATGAAGTATATCTATGCGCGTCCTGATATAAGATATTGGTGCTGATACGCCTGTTGAATTTACGGATGCGATAATCGAGTTTTCCGGGCAGATTACGATGAGACCGTCACACCTGCCCCCACGACTCCATACACACGATGTCTGTTGCGGTCGGATGCGCGATGCGGAGCGGCTCAGGGATCTGGTTGTGGGTAACCAACCCCTTCTTAATCGGCGGTTTAATTTAAAAGATAATTTAAAGAATATATGATAAGAAATAAAATCATAGAGGTCACAGAGAACGGTTTTTTTGGAGGTGCGGAATATGTCCACGAAGAAGTTAATTTTGTTCAGGTTAATTATGCGAGATTCATATATATAAATGAACGAATCGCTTTTGTGCACGACGACGGTTGGATTACGATGTTAGGAAGATGTGGCACTGTCTGAAAATCAAG
>DAOUXE010000279.1 GCA_030666765.1 Methanosarcinales archaeon | reverse complement strand
TGCAACTTCTTGTCGGCTTGGCAAATTGTACGAATGTCCTGGATGTGGAGCGCCATCAGATAACTTTGCTAGTACTTACCCAAAATTGTGTGAATATCGGCATATAAAACCACGAGTTGCTCGGGGCAGGTACTTTTGCTACTTTATTGTTCGGTTAGCAGTTAGCACCATATCCGGGATTCCTATACCAATCAATCTCTTCTCTCAATTCTCTTAGGGTTTGCCAGAAAACAACCTGTTGAAATTCATGACAAAATCGGCACCAATAGATGAATGGCAACATGCCAAGACTGATCTGGTAGGTGAGCTGAATTGTCGATGCATTATGCCTTCAGATCATGCAGTTCGTATTCGATTCCCTCTGCCTCCAGCCGCTTTAAAAGCGAAGGAAGTTCATCATCCACCGAAAGCACAAAAGAGGATACTCCATGCCATGCTGCTTCGACAACTGCCTCCTTCGCACCGAACATCGCATCGGCATCGATCCCGATATTTTTCAGAGCGATCAACGCTTCAACACCGATCACAGCAATGAAACGATCCGCTGCCACAAGTTTTTTAAGCATCTGGTAATTGACAGCAGTAGAGCCACCGCGATGGACTCTCGGCACCTTCCCGATAACGATTTTAACATCCGGAAGATCAATGATCCCTTTCAGATCGGTAACACCGACATCCCTTCCTTCCTGAACATCCGTGATGACTTTACCTGTTGCACCCGTTTCATGCTTCGCGGATACATACAGGAGACCATCACACATATAGAGATATATCTGCGTACCTGCCTGCAGGGGTTCGTCAGCGATCGCAGTCCAGACCGCAACCTGACTGACAACCTCCTCGAGTATGAATCGCGCATACCTCCGAAGTGAGAATGCGTGTTCGGTTATCCATTCGACCCCTTTTGTAGTCGTCTTGTATCTGACCCGTCCATCACTGTACACAAACCCCTGATTCGTCAGTTCCTTTAGATATTCAGAGACTGCCTGCGGCGTGATCCCAAGTGTGTGTGCAATCTCGCTCTGGCGTACATTTGGCTGATGCGATGCGACCTCTACAAGAATCTGGAATTTCGTTGCATCCCGTTTGCTCTGGAGAAGGAATGTCATACAATTAAATCATGTTGTCACTATTTAATATTAAACTTGCGGCTCGGTCACCTGTCCGGATGTACCGGATAACTCCCTACTGCGCACCGCACAAGCGGTTTTGCGATGTGCCGTCTCGCAGATGGCGGGACCTCGTACCAGCCATACTCAAGACTGCGCTTAATCGGCACGCGATCAGGCACAAGAGATGTGGTTTTACATCGCTTACACCGATAACCCTGCTCGGATCCAGCCGATTTCATGCGTCTTCCACAGGCGCAGACCGGATTTTTAATCTCGTAGAGGGTAGTCAGATGTTCGATCTTTATCTTTTCAAGATGAACCGTCCCGTCATCCACACTTCCGCATACGACAACCCGGTCACCCACAGCCAGTTGCCTGATGATACCCCGGAAGTTCTTTGTCGGCTCAAACGCGGCGCAATCAATCCTTGATCCCGACTGCGGGTCTGTAATTTCGAAGATGACATGCCCCCCATGAATCGTTCGCGGCGCGGAAGAGACCATACCCCGCAAGATGTACGAACGCCCGCCACGCGTCCGGTCGATCGTCGATCGTATCAGGTGCATATCAGTTCCCTGATTCGTCTTGAACAGGATTACACGCTCGACTCGCTCTGATCTGATGTGCTCGAGAGCGTCGATGACACCACCTACCTCCCCGCGGATTCCGAAGAGGACCGGATCGCGTCCACGCGGGACGCAGACGACCGCCTTGTTTTTGATGTCCACGGTGTCCCATGTCCGCGGATATGTTCGCATGTCCGCGTCCCTGATGCTCTCGGCATCGACCACTCTTGGTGTGCCGATGCTGACTGGCATTCTGTATGTGATTGCCTCGAATGTGTGGTCCGGGATGCCGTTTGATGCGACCGCGGCTGCCGCGAGCGCACCGATGAGACCGCGTCCGTTCTTGAATCCACAGAAGTCAATGTTATACCTGTTTAGCAGATCCTTCGCATCCTTTATCCGGAGTATGTCCTGCATCGCACGTCTGGAAAATGATTTGAGGTTGTTTCTCATATCCGAAGTTGCATCATCGAGAAACACCACCCCTGGATTTGTATTCTCGTCGGATAACTTCGACTGCAACCTCACTTCGTCCAGAACAACCTCTTTTACTTCATCTTCTTCACTCGCCCCATCTATCTCCATATTAATGGCAACCGCACCGTTTCCCCTTGTTTTGTACCTGATGTTTGGATTCAACCGGATCAACAGCGGGTAATCTACCAGATCACCGTATTTTTCGAGTTTCTCCACTAATACTGCTGCAATGTATGTGGTGCAGCCGCCGTCGCTTCGTGAGTCGGTGTCGTCGATTCCAATGATCATTGTGATTGTTCCGGTTGTTGTGAGGACATGCTCGGGTGCTGTGATAGGAACCACAAGATTACACAGATTTTCACAAGATTCCTGTATTAATCTTGTATAATCTCGTGGTTTTATATGTAGATGTCCTCACAATACTCGAGTGAGTGCTGTTGTGGTCTGTTGTTG
>DAOUXE010000277.1 GCA_030666765.1 Methanosarcinales archaeon | reverse complement strand
TTGTTCGATCACAACCCCAGAGTCCCCCAGAATTGCAAGTTCTATTGGAAAACCTTTCGCAAGATTCATCGGGTCGATATCCACCTGAACCGTCCGTTTCCTCGGGATATTTGTCTTCTCAGAGAACGATGAACCGAAGACTATGAGCAGATCAGAATCATTGACATATCTTCTCGCCATCGGAGTTCCCACATCACCAAGGACGCCGAGAGAAAGAGGAGAGTCCTCGGGAACGATACCTTTTGCACGAAAAGTCGTTATTATAGGAGCTTTTATTTTTTCGGATAGCGTAATCAAGTTATCTCGCTGATCCTTTGCACCCCAGCCAGCGATTATCACAGGACGCTCTGCCTGTTCTATCAGACCCACCACCCTCTCGATCAGTCCGGTATTCGATATTCCGAGATCCGGAATCCTCCCTTCCATTGGTTCCATATCTGCTTCAAGCGGTTCTTTCTGGATGTCGTTTGGGATTGCGAGGTGAGAAACGCCCCGTTCCACCAGAGCGTGCCTCAAAGCCAGTGTAATAAGTTCAATGGTCTGTTCTTTTGAGTTTATCGTCTTATTAAAGACGCAGAAAGAATTGAAGAGCGCGTCCTGATCAATCTCCTGAAAGCTTCCTGGTCCCACATACTGGAGCTTGACTTGACCAGTGATTGCTAAAACCGGAGCACGATCCATCTTCGCATCGTAGAGTCCTGTGATCAGGTTGGTTGCGCCAGGTCCTGCTATTGTCAAGCAGACGCCCACCTTCCCGGTCAGCTTGGCGTATGCGGATGCCATGAGCGCTGCCGTTTCCTCATGCCGCACCTTGACAAACGTCAGCCCCTCCTGCCTGCGTATCGCATCCACCAGACCAAGGCAGCTCGTACCTGGAAGCCCGAAGATGTATTCCACACCCCAGGAAGAGAGACCGGCAACTATTACATCAGAGACCGTTCTATCAGGCATAACTTTTAACTGATGTTTTTGCGTTATTAAGTCTTTTGTGAAGTTCACATGCGTCTTTTTAAAGCCCACCCGCTCATAAAACCGCTGCGCATCAACCCATTTTTTTCTTGTCGTGACTTCAAGGGAGACGCACCCTCGTTTCTCTGCCTCCTCTTTGAGTCTTGATACGAGCTCTGCACCGATACCTTTGCTGCGAACTGTTTCATGCACAACCAGCTCCTGAATCTCCCCTGCCAGTCCGAGATGATGGAGCTGGGGTTCGATATGGAGACTTCCAAAACCAACAATAGCCCCATCGCTCTCTGCAACATAGTACAGCACGCTTTCAGAATGGAGATTCCGGGCGAAGACCTCGTGAAACGCCTCCCTGTCGAGCGGAAATCCCATAAGCGTTGTGATCAGGTCACAAACAGATCGTTCATCAGATTGTATCGCCGGTCGAATCAGAGTCATGCTATATTCTTCTAATGGCTGCCATATAAATAACACCTTCCTATAGGGCATCCACCGCCCAGAGAGCGTTCGTCCCGTCATCGTAGAACACAACCGTTCTGACAACTACCAAGATTCCCGCACAACGGCGGCTAACACCGCGTCCTCTGCTATGTGCCCGGCATTCGGGTACGTGTAGAGGGTGGTACTTTCGTCGCATCCGGGTTTGGTGCCAGGTGAACGGATGGATGGGTTGGAAGGGTCAGATATATAATGTAGATGTATAGTGCCAGGGGGATCAGGTCTCCGCGGACTCATTTCCGAGGAATCATCAAAAACGTCCACCGGATTAAAGATTGTTCGTGTCTGCTGGTGAAACGACCACCATCAGTTGTGATATCACGCCATGAACGCATCCGGACAGGATAATAGTATGTGGTGGTAGCGAGTTTGATGAGATGTGGATCGCCGGGGTTGCGAGTGGTTTTTGCAACTGAAGAACATTCATCTTCCGTAAAATTGATATGGGTGTATCGAGGATGTGGGATTGTATGAATGGAGATATCGCGGTTGGCAGCACAGTCCGATACGCTGGTACCGGTTCGGTCGGTGAGGTAAATAGACTGGAGGAGAGAGATCATGAACTGTGGATACATCTCGACAGCACCGGTCTCTGGTATGCTACGGCGGCACTCGAAGTTCTCGGAGGGGAGTTTTGCGTGAATGGCTGGGGCAGGAAATCGCCAGAAAAGAAGGAATGGGACCGGAAACTCTCACTTGAAGAACTGAAGAAGGTGGAGGAACGTAAAGTGGAGGACATACGTCGTGTTCAGGAGATTACATCCTCAATATCGGCTGGGGTTTTTGGGTAGAAGTTCATAAAACCACTATTATAGATAGCAGTACCACAGATCTAACAATGCTGAATTACCCCGGGCTTACTTAGCAAGTGCTTTTTTTGATACCGGATTCATTAAACTCTCTACGGATTTGGCTTTATTGATCCTGGTATAGGGAATAAGCAGACCGATCTTTGATCCGCTTCTTTTCGCGTCTGGGAATTTTGCATCCAATCGTGATGTAAAAAATCTCGGTTATATCACTCCATCATGCAGTTGCCTGCTCGCTATACTCCTTAAGAGATACTTATTATATCATATATCTCCTCAGGACTTTTTAATACGGTGATATTCTCCATCCGTGCAAGTTTTTCTGAGTTGGACACATCTACCTCCCGCATCTTGAGTTCAAATGT
>DAOUXE010000234.1 GCA_030666765.1 Methanosarcinales archaeon | reverse complement strand
TTCATTAACCTCTTGTTCCGTTTCCAGATGTTTCAGATTTGTGTTCAGCATCTCATTTCCTCCTTTTTAATATATCCGACTTGTTGCAATATACCATATAGTCGGGTTGGCTACGCCAGTATCGACGCTTCGTACATGGTGTCTGCACCAAAATAATGCATCGGTCGCAGATGGATTTTCGTACTCACAGTATATAAATATCCCCATTATCACACGGGTCCCGAAAAACCGTCTCCAACCTCATGAGCATCCCTACTCACTCAGCCGCTGGCCCTGTTTTGGCGTCAACAATCTCTCTTAACCGCTCAACTAAAATCATCTTAGGATTCTCCACAGGTGCCGGAGGCATATCATACGGCAGCTTTGCAAGCGCACGGGCAAGCGCGGGAAGCACTGCATATTCTTTCTGGATCGAGTAAAAACCGGGACGTGCTCCGCCGCCACGGTCTGCACGGCATCTTCTCGGATCTCCCGGAATAAAACCCCGTTCTTTGATAAACGCGCCCGGATCAATTTTCCGGATGGTTTTGATAAGCGCTGTGACCATCGCCTCCTCGCCGTGTATCAACATGCCGTAACACGTCTCCTTGATCGTGACATCGGCATGGAGTTCGTAGATCAAGAGATGCATCTCGCTTGGCAGTTCCGACGAGAGCACAACCATTCTGGTAATCTTTCCCATCTTCACACCTCTGTTACGTAAACGGTGCCCCCGTCCCCAATATCCTGCAGTTTATCGAGATCGATGACCCGTCCGATGATGTTTGTGTACGCGAATTTCTCACCCGATGGTCCGTATCTCGAATCGTCTGTGAGCTTCACGCCGACCGTCTGCGCGTACTTCGCAGCCTGACTTGTAACGCCAATCTCACCGGCTGGCACAGTCTTTTGAGGTACGTTCTCAGGCATGATCTCTTTATTCACCTCTGGCATCCTAAATAGCCGGGTGTCCTCATACACTGCAAAGACCGGAAGCGCACCGATCGGTGATTTGAGCAGCCCGAGAGCGTGGCGGAAGAACTCGATGGTCTTTGGTGCGTGATCGTCATACAATTCGATTCTTATGAGGTTCTTCTGGGAAACCCCGTGCCCGGTAACCTCGCAAGCTCCCACGATCTCCATCGTAGTCTCCGGAGTTTGCTGCACGATTACATCGGAATCGGCAGTCTCTCCATCGCGACGCATGATTATGCCGCGTTCACTCATCTCTGCCTCTGCCGATTCGAATGTCCTGCCAAGCAACATGATGCGCTCAGGATCGATGTGAAGCGCGATTGCCTGATCCTTCTCTATGAGCTGGATCAATTCCATGCCACAGGTCACCGTACCGACCACCGAGTGGCTCGGAGATGAGGTCTTGTCAAGTTTTGATATGTATATGCGCCCGAGTCCGGCACCGCTTGACCTGACTGTTATTATGCCTGCTCTTCTCGGTTCTTTCTGCTCAAATAGGCATTCTTCGCCTTGCAGCGATTCTGTGGATGCAAACGCGTGGGAGACGGTGCTGAATTCCAGTGCACCATCCTTTGCCGCCGCTAATAAATGTTCTGCCCCATAAGGGGCATCTGGTGAGAGTTTAATCGTTGCATAAGTGAATATGCGCATCCCTGGATCGATTCCGGTTGAGAGGTCTGTCGTAACGATCTTGTTGATGCTTGTTTCCCACCGCTCGACAGGAGCGATGCCTGTTATCGAGTCGCCTATATCGAGAGACTCAATCACACCCCGCCCGCTAACGATTCTTCCAAAAACTCCACCATCCGGCGGTGCTCCGTGTACCGCGGTGTGCAGTTTTTTCGATATGACCATGTATGTATGGTCTGCAACGTGTCCACCCGTGCCAAAGAGCACGTCCCACCGAACATATTCGTGGTCCTGATGAGATGGAGTGATACTTGTCTTGAATGGTCCGAATGCAAGCGCATCTCGTCCAGCCCACTTAACGCCGGAATTTATGATCCCTGATTCCGCATCCCGCCAGACGTTCTGATGTGCTGACAGTTCGATCCCGATATCGCCTTTCGTCGTACTGATCAGGTACTCGGCAGTCGCTTCTTTCGACTCCTCAGTCCCCTTGATGATAGCGATGATCGTGCCCCTATAAGGCATCTCTGCGTGTTTAAGCACGTCCGCAAGCGTGGCATCATCAGGCACGGTGAGCGGCTTGTTATCGAGTTCGATAGAGATCATGGCTTATACATCTCGTCGCGTTCGCCTTCATCGAGTTTGACGACCACGGTATTTACATCACCGACCTCGATGATCTTACCGTTTCGCATCAGCGCTGCACGATCACAGACATCCTCGACAAAGTCCATGTCATGCGACACGATTATGAATGTCTCTCCGAGTTCCTCTCTTGCCTCAAGGATTGATTTTGTCACATCGACTCTGGTCACGGGATCCATCGTCCCGGTTGGCTCGTCGAGAATGATGATTCTCGGCTCCTTAATAAGTACCTGCGCCATCGCAACGCGGTGCGCCTCCCCGACACTCAGTTCGTCCGGCATCTTCTCAAGAACCTCGCGCGCCCTCTCTTCAGTGAATCCAGCGGTCTTCAGGACGAGTATGGATTTTCGTTCTCCCAATTCCCCCGGAAGTTCCAGTCCTATCGATTCGGTCAGGTTATCGAGCACGTTCCTGTGCGGGTAGAGTGAATATTCCTGGTGCAGGAGTCCAATGTGTTTGACCGCCCGCCCGGCACGTTCGGCACCTCGATCTGTCAGATCGACCCAATCATCCCCGATCCGGACATCGACCTCCCCTGCTGTTGCATTCACAGAGCCGTTTAAGATCTTTGATGCAGTGGTCTTTCCTGCACCGCTGACACCGACGAGACCGAATATCTCGCCTTCGGACACCTCAAACGAGATGTTATCCACGGCACGTACGACGCCACGGTCGACCGAGATGTAGGTCTTCTTCATGTCCTTGACCTTGATGATCGGCTCTCCGATATCTGCTGTGTATGACCCGACCGTGCCGACCGTGCTCATGAACCGTTCGACGACCTTTTTCGGCTCTCCCTGTTCGATGATCTCACCGTCTTCGAGCAGTATTGCCCGGTCAGCCAGTTCTTCAATGACGCCAGACCAGTGCGAGGTGATCGCAAGCGTCATGCCATAATCATTCTTCGCAGCAACGATGCTCTCGTGCACGGCTTCGGCAGTCCTCCTGTCAAGCGTTCCTGTCGGCTCATCTGCGAGGAGCACCATCGGCTCCTTGGCAAGCTG
>DAOUXE010000049.1 GCA_030666765.1 Methanosarcinales archaeon | reverse complement strand
TTATTTATACATCTGACCATCCACAATATATTCAACAAATCTAATGGATGGCGAACAATAATGGCAGCATTTGAGATACAACTGGATATTCCAGACGTTGAAATCGAGAACGTGGAGATAACTAAAAATGGGGATAGGATCGAGTTTTACCATACTTTTTGGAGTGGATATGTATCCTATTTGGTTGGGAGTCCCTAAGATGCGGCTTGCGATAACAAATATATACCAAAACGATCCATTCAAGAGTGATGACCAGCACCCCGAATCTCGATTATGAAACACTCGGGCTGAAAGCCGGGCTGGAGATACACCAGCAACTAAACACAGAACATAAACTCTTCTGCAGATGCCCGACACTGCTCAGAGACACAAGCGAATCGGATTACGAGTTTTACAGGTACCTGCGACCGACGCAGAGTGAGATGGGTGAGACCGACCGGGCAGCACTCGAAGAGGCGAAAGTCATCCGCAAATTCAGGTACAAGGCATATCCGAGCACCTGCCTTGTCGAGAACGATGAAGAGCCGCCTCGGGAATTAAATGAGGACGCAATCGATATCACACTCATGATCACCCGCCTCCTCCACATGCAGCCAGTCGACGAGCTTCATACCATGCGAAAGATCGTGATCGACGGCTCGAACACTGCCGGATTCCAGCGCACATCGCTTGCCGCAACCGATGGTTACCTTGAGACGTCAGAAGGTAAAGTCGGCGTGGATGTGCTCTGCCTCGAAGAGGACGCTGCCCAGCGGGTAGGGGAAGAAGCGGATACAGTCGTCTTCTCGTTAGACCGCCTTGGGATACCGTTAGTTGAGATCGGCACCGCGCCTGACATCGTCTCGCCTGCGCACGCAAGAGAGACTGCCGAGCAGATCGGGATGATTCTTCGGTCAACCGGTGCGGTCAAGCGCGGGATCGGCACGATCAGACAGGATGTGAACATCTCAATAGCAGAGGGGGCAAGGGTTGAGATCAAGGGAGTCCAGGAACTCGACCTGATCGAGACCATCGTTATGTACGAAGCACTCCGTCAGGTCAGACTGCTTGAGATTAAGGAGGAACTTAAGAAGAGGGGTGCAACTGTTGGCGAGACTATGGACGTGACGCATATCTTTGAGAATACCAAGTCCGCTGTTATCAAGCGCGCAATTGAGAATGGATGTGTGCTCGCACTACACCTTCGCGGATTTGGGGGGCTGGTCGGAGCGGAGATCCAGCCAGACCGCCGTCTCGGATCTGAGTTTTCGGACCGGGCAAAGAAAGCAGGTGTTGGTGGGATATTCCACACCGATGAGCTGCCTGCCTATGGGGTCACCGGTGCCGAGGTCGGCGCGCTCCGGGATTTCGTGGGCGCAGAGGCAGAGGATTGCGTGGCAATCGTTGCCGATCTCCGCGATCGGGCAGCTGCTGCGATAGGGGCGGTTTCCGAAAGAGCAGAGCAGGCACTCATAGGAGTTCCTGAGGAGACTCGAAAGATGCTTCCTGATGGTATCAGCGCATATCTACGACCGCTTCCTGGTGCTGCACGGATGTATCCCGAGACTGACGTTCCGCCGGTTCCGATATCCGGCAGAATCGAGGATATTTTAGTCCCTGAGTTACTATCTGACAAAAAAGATCGTTATGTCAGGGAATACAATCTTTCAGAGGATCTGGCACGGAAGATTGTGTATTCCAGACATCTGACCGTATTTGACGCGGTCATGGGGTCGGTTAGCGTGGATGCTGCTCTCGTGGTACGGACACTGACCGCAACCCTGACCGAACTCCGAAAAGATGGCATCCGGATCGGGGAATTTTCGGATAGGCACTTTTTAGAACTGTTCGGTCTGGTAGCAGATAATGCGATCGCGAAAGAAGGAATTATCGAGATATTGCGTGTACTTGCAGATCAGCCAGGCAGCTCGGTTGCGGACGTGGCAGAGAGCATCGGCATCGTCGGCATGGATGAGGTGGAGATTGTGGATACGATTGCAAGGATTGTTATGGATCGGAGTGATTTTGTCCGCGAACGCGGAATGGGTGCGGTCGGTCCGCTGATGGGTATTGCGATGCAGAACCTGCGTGGCAAGGCGGATGGCAAATTAATCAGCAGAATACTTACGGAAAAGATCAGGGAGGAGTTAGCATAATTAGCGTTAATCGGTACAAATGTGGATACTGTGGCGCATGTGTCTCGGTATGCCCGGTCGGGGCGATCGAACTTGTAGAGACGTGGATCGAGATTGCAGATACTTGCACTGAATGCGGGGCATGTGCCAGAGTATGCCCGATCGGAGCTATTGAGGTGCTTACATGAGGGATAAATACGACATCATCGTTGTTGGCGCAGGACCTGCCGGCTCAGTCACTGCAAAGACCGCGGCTATGCGTGGATGCGACGTGCTGATGATCGAGAAGCGCCAGGAGATCGGGGATCCAGTCAGGTGTGCAGAGGGTGTTGCGAAACCCAGGATCAAGAGGCACATAGAACCGGATGAGCGATGGATTGCGGCCGAAGTCAGGGGTTCTCGGATATTTGCGCCGGACGGCACCGATGTCGAACTATCAGAGGACGTTTCAGGAAGTGAAGTCGGGTATGTGCTCGAACGCAAACTCTTCGACCGTGCGCTTGCCGATGCAGCGGCGATTGCCGGAGCGGAGGTGCAGGTCAAGACGCGGGCAACAGGACTGATCACGGAAGACGGGTATGTGAAAGGCATCACCGCGATGCACTTCGGCTGCGAAGAAGCGGAGATCCGTTCCGATATCGTTATTGGTGCTGACGGCATCGAATCCAGGATCGGACGGTGGGCAGGTATTGATACCACGCTTTCGCCGTCCAGCGTCAATACCTGCGCACAGTTCCTTGTGGCGGACATCGATGTCGATCCGGATCGTTGCGAATTCCATCTCGGAAGTGCGGTAGCGCCGTCGGGATATCTATGGGTCTTCCCGAAGGGCAACCGGTGTGCGAATGTTGGAATCGGGATCGGAGGCGATACGTGCGGCCAGGGTAAACGTCCGATTGATCTACTGCAGGACTTTGTCAGAACTCGCTACCCCGATGGTAAGATCATCGAACTCGTGGTCGGCGGCGAGCCAGCATCCGGACCGATCGGACAGACGGTCGCAAACGGCTTGATGCTGGTAGGCGATGCCGCGCATCAGGTCGATCCGCTCACTGGTGGAGGTATCGCCAATGCGATGGATGCAGGGAGCATCGCAGGGGACGTCGCTGCCAGTGCGATTGTAGAGGGGGACGTCTCTTTGGAGAAATTGCAGGAATACGATGCCGGCTGGAGGGAGGATTTCGGAAAGAGATTGAACAGGTCGCTTGCTGTGAAGGATCGTTTCGTATCGCTTACGGATGATGACCTGAACAAGCTTGCGCATTCTGTCGAAGGTCTTGATTTTGCCACGATGGATCTCTTTGGACTACTGGTCGCACTGATAAAGAAGAACCCGAAGACGCTCTGGAGTCTCAGGAAGATGTTTATGTGATCGAGGCGAGAGGGGTAGTGTCTTGCTGCGATTCATGCAGTGACAGCCGCGCCACCAGCATATTTAAATATTCGGAAATAAAAGATAATCTTTGTGATGCGGTTTATTGACCGGAAAGTAGAACTCGAGTTTCTAGAAAAGAAATTCGGGCACTTCAGCGCCCAATTTGTAGTTATCTACGGCAGGAGACAAGTTGGAAAAACCGAATTGATAAAACAGTTTTGCAAAGAAAAAAACTCGCTTTATTTTCTCGCAGACAAGAGAGGGACGCTCTTGAATGTAGAAAGGTTTGCGCAAAAAGCAGCAGACCAATTAAGTGATGTCGTTCCAAAAGCAGAGAATTTTTATGACTTTTTCAGGTACTTAATCCAACGTTCCGCATCTGAAAGAGTCGTCATCGTCATAGACGAATTTTCCTACCTTATGGAGCGGGATAATACAATATCTTCTGTATTTCAGGTTATATGGGATGAATACCTAAAAGATGAGAATGTTATGTTGATCCTTTGCGGTTCATCGATATCTATGATGGTTGAAGGTGTGCTTTCACAGAAAGCACCGCTGTACGGGAGACGGACCGGACAATGGAAGCTTGATCCGCTAAAGCTACACAATGTGTGGGAATTTCACAAGGGGATCGGTGCTGAAAGAGCTGTTGAGTTTTACAGCGTCATCGGTGGAGTTCCTCTTTACATTCTCGAATTTGATGCAGATAAAGATGTGTTTGAAAACATAAGGGAGCACATTTTAACAAAAGGGGAGTTCTTGTATGATGAAGCAGAGACGCTGCTGAAAGAAGAACTGAGAACATATTATTTATATCTTTCTATATTTGAGGCTATTGCGATGGGCAAAACCCACATCGTCGAAATTGCCGGTTATTCAAAGATCGCACAAAAAGATTTGCCGAAATATTTAACCACTCTGATGAAGCTCGAACTTGTAGGAAAAGAACATCCGGTAACAGAGAAAGAACAGAGCAAAAAGACACGATATTTTGTAAAAGACAATTTTTTCAGGTTTTATTTCAAGTACATACACCCAAACAAAACAGAGATAGAATCCGGAAACCCAGATAAAGTGATAAGTGTTATAAAAAGGGATTTTGACTCTTATGTTGGAAAAAGCTTCGAAAACATACTCTATGAATTCCTTGTGAGACTGAACTCGCTCTCCAAAACGCCATTTAGTTTTACCGGGGTCGGTAGAATGTGGGGGAAGATCCCGGGCAAGCCGAAAGGAAAGAACACATATGAAATAGACATCGTTGCCTTAAACGATGCAACAAAAGAGATTCTTTTTGCAGAGTGCAAATGGAAGAATAGAAAGACTGATGCTGACGTCCTTGAAACACTGGCTGAAAAATCCAGGTTCGTCAATTGGAACAATTCCGAAAGAAAAGAATATTTTGCTGTTTTCTCAAAATCAGGATTCACAGAGAAGGCATACACGTATGCAGAAAAGAACGGCGTTTTGCTTTACACACTTGAAGATATATTACGATGAACAAATCCAAATCACCGAACGAAACCGCGTGGTATAGACTGACCGCGGAACAGGTCTTTGAAGCCATTGGGTCAGGGGAGTCCGGACTCACATCCAAGGAGTCAAAAGCAAGACTTAAGCAATACGGGTACAACGAGCTGACATTTAAGAAACGAAGCGCACTTGTCCGATTTTTGATGCAGTTCAATAGCCCTTTAATCTATATCCTGCTCGCTTCTGCCGCAATAACTAGCGCTCTCAGTCTGTGGGCGGGTGCTGATATGGGGATGGACACCGCGGTCATCGTTGCTGTGGTCATCGCAAACACGATCATCGGATACATCCAGGAGGGAAAAGCCGAGGCATCGGTCGAGGCGCTTGAGAAGATGATGACGCCCGAATGCACTGTGGTACGGGACGGCAGAGAGGCAGTCATACCGACGTTAGAACTGGTTCCTGGGGATGTGGTGATCCTTGAAGGCGGCGACAAGGTTCCTGCGGATATGCGACTCTTCCACACGAAGAACATGAGCGCGGATGAAGCAGCGATTACAGGCGAATCCGTGCCTGTGGCCAAGCATACCGACCCGATTGCAGGATCGGGAACGATTGCTGATCAGAGATGCATGGTATTCAGTGGCACGTTTGTGACGAAAGGGGTGGGTCATGGAGTTGTTATCGGAACAGGTGAGCATACTGAGATTGGAAGGATCGCAAAACTGATAAAAGGTACAAAGAAGATAGTAACGCCACTTACGAGGAGACTGGCGGACTTTACTAGACTTCTCGTCATTGCAATCCTCTCGATTACAGTTATTAATTTTGTACTGGCGATATGGTTCGGGTACGAGGTGATCTATGCGTTTATTGCGTCTGTGTCCATGGCGGTCGCTGCGATACCAGAGGGGCTGCCTGCGGTAGTGACCATGGCTCTGGCATTCGGCGTCACCGCAATGGCGCGCAAGGATTCGATTATAAAACGACTGCCTGCGGCAGAGACTCTTGGATGTACAACCGTGATCTGCTCGGATAAGACAGGCACGCTCACAAAGAACCAGATGACGGTATCGCGGGTATATAGTGGTGGTAGAGACTACATGGTAAGTGGGGTCGGATACAAACCAGAAGGCGAGTTTACACCGCCTCAGATGAGTGAAGAGATGATCGAGACGCTGAAGGTGGGTTATTTCTGCAACAACGCCAAGGTAGTCGGAGAGGATGGACAGGCAGTCATCGGAGATCCAACCGAAGGCGCACTCCTCGTATCCGCGATGAAAGCAGGAATCGGAGAGATCGAAAAGATCGAAGAGGGTGCCGGATCGACGCAGCGGCTGGATGAGATACCGTTTGATTCGGAGCGGCAGTACATGGCTACACTCCACAAGATGAACGGAGAGCGCATCGTCTATGTGAAGGGATCGCCTGAGCAGGTCATCGGGATGTGCCGGACCCGGATGGTGGACGGCAGCATCGAACCGATTGATAGGGGCGCCATACTTGAAAAGGCGGATGAGATGGCAGAGGAAGCGCTCCGGCTGCTTGCCATGGCGTGCAAAGTGGTGCCTCCGGACAGGACATCGATCGATCGAAACGATCTTGTGGATTTGACGTTTCTCGGTATCGAGGGTATGATCGATCCGCCAAGAGATGAGTCTGTAGACGGGGTGCGGATGTGCAAGAGTGCCGGGATACGAGTTGTGATGGTCACAGGAGATCATGCAAAGACTGCAAAAGCGATCGCAGGCAAACTCAGAATCGGCACCGATACAGAGCATGCACTCACCGGGGATGACCTGTCGCGGATGAGCGATGATGAACTCTATGCTGTGGTTGAGGATGTGTCCGTGTATGCACGGGCTCTGCCCGAACACAAGTTCAGGATCGTAAAGGCGCTGCAGAAGCACGGAGAAGTTGTTGCGGTCACTGGCGATGGTGTCAATGATGCTCCCGCGCTCAAAGCCGCTGACATCGGGATTGCGATGGGGATCACAGGAACCGAGGTGAGCAAGGAAGCATCCGACATGATCCTTGCCGATGATAACTTCGCAACGATCGTATCTGCTGTAGAAGAGGGGAGACATGTCTACAATAATATCAAAAAGGTAATTCTGTACACGCTTCCGACAAATGGCGGACAGGCAATGCTGGTTATGGGGGCTATACTGCTTGCCCCGTCCCTGGTACTCTTCCGGGATCGCCTTCCGCTCGAACCTGT
>DAOUXE010000162.1 GCA_030666765.1 Methanosarcinales archaeon | reverse complement strand
CCTGATCACGTCAAAGACCTTGGTGTAGGTGGCAAGGTTGGAGCGGAGCATCCGTCCGATCAGGCTCTGGTCGATCACGATTACCATGACGATCGGAGAATCAAAGACGAGATCCTCAAACGCGCCTGGCATCACCCTGGACCCATATATCTTCTTTGTCAGGGTTTTATAGAGCGTGTCATAGATGAGAGTTGACTTTCCGCTCCCTGAAACTCCTGTAACGACAGTGAGAAGACCGATCGGGATCTTTACATCGATGTTCTTCAGATTATTCTCCTGGCAGCCAAGAATCCTGACATACTTGCTGCTATGCCTCCGTTTTTGTGGCGTCTTGATCATCAGGTCGCCTGAGAGATACCTGCCGGTCAGAGAGTCCGGGTTTCGCTCGATCTCATCGGGAGTTCCTTCTGCCACGACCTCGCCACCATGGATCCCTGCGCCCGGACCCATATCAACGACATAGTCTGCCTGCCTGATCGTTTCTTCGTCGTGCTCTACCACAATCAGCGTATTTCCCATGTCGCGGAGTTTTTTTAAGGTATCGATCAGTTTGCGATTGTCCCGCTGGTGAAGACCGATCGTGGGCTCGTCAAGCACGTAGAGCACCCCTGTCAGGTTGGAGCCGATCTGGGTCGCAAGTCTGATCCGCTGCGCTTCTCCACCCGAAAGCGTGCCTGCGTTTCGTGAGAGCGTGAGGTAGCCAAGCCCCACCTTCTCAAGAAAATCCAGCCGTGACCGGATCTCTTTTAGCACCTGAGTCGCAATCTCGCTCTCTTTATCGCTCAGGCGGAGATTCTCAAAGAACTCGATACAGCCCGTAATTGAGAGGTCGGTCACCTCGACAATCGACCTGTCCCCGATCCGAACTGCAAGCACCTTCTCCTTGAGCCGCTTTCCTTTACATTGCGGGCAGGCAGAGATCCTCATGAACTTCTCAAGCTCACGCCTCCGGTAATCGGACTTGGTCTGCTTGTAGAGCCGCTCTGCCTGCGGAAGCAGCCCTTCCCACGTCCCTTTGTGCGACCAGTAGGCATCCCCGTTCTTCATGGTCATATCAAACTTCACAGTCTCACTCGACCCATACATCAGCGCACCATACTGCGCCTCTGTCAGGTCGCTGATGGGTGTGAATATATTAAAGTCGAAGTGATCGGCAACAGCCGCGAGTTGCTGCACGCGGTAGCCGTCGAGGAAGTTGCGGTACATCGCAACAGCTCCGTCTGCCATGGAAAGCCCCTTATCAGGGATGATCAGGTCGGCATCGAACTCCATCTTGATGCCGATGCCGTTACACTCCTCGCACGCTCCGAAGGGGCTGTTAAACGAGAACATTCGCGGCTCTAATTCTTCAAAAGAGATACCGCAGATCGGACAGGCAAGACTTGCCGAGTACGCCTGCTCGCTTCCGTCCTCGCCTACAGCGATGATGTGCCCGTCAGATCGTGCAAGCGCGTTTTCCGAGGATTCAGCGAGGCGTGACCGATCACTCACCCTGAGCCGGTCGATCACGATCTCTATGTCGTGCTTGACGTACCGCTCAAGCACAATCTCTTCGTCGGTCCTGTGGATCGTCCCGTCAACTCTGACACGTGCGTATCCCTCGCTGTTTAAGTCTTTGAAGAGTTGCTGGTACGTACCCTTCTTCTGCCTGACGACCGGGGCGAGGATCGTGATCGTTTTGTCGGATTCGTCTGATTCACCCGATCCGTCTAATTTGTCTAATCTTTCTAATCTTTCTAATTCGCCTGATCTGCCTGACCCCTTGGGTCCGCCCCAGTCGGATGCGATCGTGTCTGCTATCCGCTCTGGTGACTGCGACTCGATCCTGACATTATGGACCGGGCAGTACGGCACCCCGATCCTTGCAAAGAGCAGGCGCAGGTAGTCGTATATCTCGGTTACCGTGCCAACGGTACTCCGCGGGTTCTTGGAGGTCGTCTTCTGCTCAATCGAGATCGCAGGAGAGAGGCCTTCGATCGTATCGATGTTTGGCTTGCTCATCAGACCAAGGAACTGGCGGGCGTACGCAGAGAGCGACTCGACGTAACGCCGCTGCCCCTCGGCATAGATCGTGTCGAACGCAAGCGTTGACTTGCCAGAGCCGGAGACGCCGGTTATCACGATCAGTTTGTCCCGCGGAAGCGTTACAGTGATATCCTTGAGATTGTGTTCCCGCGCTCCTTTGATGATGATGTTTTTCATTGCTGTGTATAATGGCAGGGGGTGAGAGGTATTAATTTTTTCTCGAGGTGGGGATTGTCACATTGCGTGTGCCCGGTTTAGGGCTCATCTGTTTTCAGATATTCGAAACTTGGAGTGGCAGACGCTGTACTTGGATAGTGTCGTGATCGCGCAACCTCGCAAAACACTTCTGACCACATAGACCGTCATATACTCGTCATGAACCTCGTATTAAAGTGCAGGGCATCTTCGACCGGGGGTCGCGTGTTGGTGGATTCGTGTAAGCGCGGCGAAGGAGGGCGTGGGCGATACTAGCGTACAGATCATATACTGAATTATCCATTGTCAGATCGGTGGAATTGAAATGATTAGATCAATCACTTTTCAGAATAAATTCCAGCCAATTCTTTTGCATCTATGGAACAGGTCACCACACCATCAAATTCTTCGTGGGACAGCTTAAGCTGCCGTCTCATTGCACTGAGCAGCGAACCACCGTATTCCTTCACTCCGTGGCTCACAAAGGTATGGATGTCCATCTCCGATCCACCTTCGTAGACATATATTTTGTGTTTGGAACCGTGCCGACCTTGAAAACCTTTGCTGCTTAAAGCAGATTCGATATTTCTCGTTTTATACGTTGTCGTTGTATCCGCCACCTACGCCACAAGTTTAATCAGTTTATCTCTAAAATTCTTCGCACCATCCGTTAACTCGTGCTCCGCAACCTCCACATATTCAGACCACAGGATGACAAATTCTTCATTGATTCCGTCGATTGCCTCCTTCATGGATTGTGCAGCCACAAGAAGTCCGAGACCGTCATTATGGGCAATATACATATCATTTTCAAAAATGAGATCGATTGGCACATCTTCTTTCAGATATTTCTCACTTGCCCCACTTCCGAAGGTCTTTAGAAGGTACTGTGGTAAAGTTTCTAAAGAATTTTCATTATCCACTCCTAAAATGTACGTGCCGCTTCGTGTCGGCGTCATCATTCCGCGCACTTTTACAAATTCCCCTATGGAATCGACTATCACGTCCTCTATCTCAGGCATATATTGACAACGTATTGGCCCCACCGTTGAATCGACTTGGAACTGTCTTTTTTTATCCACCCTCAACTCAGTCAATCTTCCAAAAATCTCCTTCTCATACTCTTCCGGAGATTTTTGTAGAAGTGATTGGACTGCTGCTTTCTGCGCTGGATTGAGTTGATTTCGTGAAGATTCTCCAAATACGAAACTAATTTTACTTTGAGATTGTCCGTTATCAGGCCATATATAGTCAAATTCTCTCAAAATCCGGTTGTAGCGATGTGGGTTGTCTATTAAACGGCGTAGTTCCAAATCTAACTCCTCTCTGTCAGAAGGGGCATTCAAAATATTCAAAAAATCACCAGCGACGCTAATTGACCTTTCACCCAATGTTTGCAGCCCTGGCAGACTTGTCTGCACCTCCCCTATTTGCATTTCTGCATGAACGCTCCCCATATCCAATCCAGTGATGACCAATGTGCATGATTCTTTGATCGATTGTGGAAAGTCCCCTTTGGTACGTGGCGCATTTCCTTCAATATAATCGCCTATGGTATAAAGAATATTCTGGAGACGTTGGAGAATCTCTGCCACCCGAACCGCAGATACGTTGTTTGCATCAATGATAGAAAATGAAACAATCCTCTGTGCATCAGTGGAGTTTACCACACAACCACCTCATACCGAGTGAACTGATCTCTTATCATGATATTCGCCATTTGCAGGTTGTCTCATCGTGCCTCCGCCTATATTCTATCTTGTTGTAATACCAATCCCAAATTAACCATAGCTCATATAAACTTTTCGCGATATGCAATATGAAGTTTTGGATAGGTTTATACGCGAATCAGAAGAATATCCTCCCCACAAAACCCTTCCAACCACATGACCCAACCCAACCTCCGCGTAACCCTCGTGCCAGTTTCCCGAAGTCACCAAACCCCGGACTTAAGTACAGGGCCTGTACACAGCGTTTTTGCATTCGGTCTGGCTGCGCCTCCATCTTGCATATACTCAGCCAGCAGCAAGCCCATGCATCGATCGCGGTAGAGTTCTCCTCGTTCCATGCTGGACAAACCAGAACCTATCTCATATAAACCTCGCGTGAGTGGGGCTTATCAGCACCAGATGGTGTGACAGTTCCCCTGGGACTGGAT
>DAOUXE010000023.1 GCA_030666765.1 Methanosarcinales archaeon | reverse complement strand
GGTAGTTTCGACTCTTTGATATTTTGGATGGTGTTCAGGATTTCACATATTCGTTCTTCTTCTGACATTTAATACATATGATATGTGTATTATCTTGTATAAATATTGCGACATTTAGGATGGTGGAAAATTTGGTTTATTCGAAAGTCATGTATAAAAGTGAAATATAACACAAAAAGAGTATCTTCTTTCAATGCTGTTTTCCACAATAAGATTTCATCACACTTAAAAAACAGTGTTTTCCAATTCGAACGCACTGATATAATCATTGCAACCAACACTAAATTTAAAATAAATACAAATAAAACTATCAGAACATCTAAAAAGCTCAAATTCCCACTTATGATTTTAAACCCTATGAACACTCGAGATATATACATAAATAACATAAGCAACAAAACATAGATTAATATATTATATAAATAATTCACTAATCGATTATTTTTGACTTGTGAATAGCTATTGCAACATAATAAAAATAAAAGTATTATTCCTAAAACTGTTGTAAATGGCTTCAGCGACAATATTAACAACAGTCCAATAATATACCCAGCTAAAGATAAGATGCTAACGCCCATCTTAACAATTTTTGATATTGTAATATTATATATAATAATAGGATAATGATTATTTATAAATTATAAGATATCATTACCCATTCACCCATCCAACGAAGTATAACTCATATCCCAAAAAACCCCCACTCCACACGATCGCGCGAATTACTTCGCGCGATGTGCCGGATGATATTTCGCGATCGTCTCGCTATCAATCCGCGTCAACTGTGCCTCAGGAAGCTCGGCAAGCAGATTCCATCCGATCTCAAGCGTGGTATCGATGTCCCGGTCTTCATCCCGCCCCTGTCTGACGAACTGATCCTCAAACATGTCAGCGAACTCAAGGAACTTCCGATCGCGCTCAGATAACGCCTCTTTCCCAACAATTGCGACAAGACCCCTGAGATCGTTTCCTTCAGCATAAGCCGCATACATCTGGTCGGAAACCGCCTTGTGGTCTTCTCTTGTTTTACCTTCTCCAATCCCGGAGTTCATCAACCGTGAAAGCGATGGAAGTACATTGATCGGTGGATAAATCCCCTTCCTGTGCAGATCCCGTGAGACAACGATCTGCCCTTCGGTAATGTACCCGCTCAGATCAGGTATCGGGTGGGTGATGTCGTCTCCTGGCATCGAAAGGATCGGAAACTGCGTGACAGAGCCTTTTCTTCCTTTGATGACTCCTGCCCGCTCATATATGGTTGAGAAATCGGTATACATATATCCGGGATATCCCCGCCGCCCGGGAACTTCTTCTCTTGCAGCACCCATCTGCCGGAGGGCTTCTGCGTAGTTTGTAAGGTCAGTGAGCACCACAAGTACGTGCATATTATGCTCGTAAGCAAGATATTCTGCTGCCGTAAGCGCAAGTCTCGGCGTGATCAGCCGCTCGACAGCAGGGTCGTCTGCGAGATTTAAGAAGACCACTGCACGCTCAAGCGCGCCAGTCCGCTCGAAATCCTGCATGAATGTCTGCGCCTCTTCGTTTGTGATCCCCATACCGGCAAAGACCACAGCAAATGCCTCTTCACTCCCTGGCACCTTTGCCTGCCTTGCGATCTGAAGAGCGATATCATTGTGGGGTAGTCCTGATCCGGAGAAGATCGGTAGTTTCTGCCCTCGCACAAGCGTGTTCATCCCATCGATCGTGGAGATGCCGGTCTGGATGAAATCCTCAGGCGGCTTTCTCGCATACGGGTTCATGGCAGCGCCGTTGATGTCTATCCGGTCTTCGGGAACGATCCTCGGACCGCCATCGAGCGGGTCTCCTGATCCTGAAAGGATTCGCCCAAGGAGGTCGATTGATACAGGCAGTTTGATCGTCTCGCCTGTGAACCTGACACCGCAACTCCGGTTCAAGCCGCCTGTGCCCTCGAAGACCTGGACTACGACGATGTCCTTGGAGGTGTCGAGAACCTGCCCGCGCTTCGTGGTTCCGTCTTCCAGTTTGATGTATACAAGTTCGTTATATCCCACGGGTTCGGTCTTTTCCACAAAGATAAGCGGTCCTGAGACCTCATTAATCGTCTTATATTCCTTCATTTCACTGCCTCCCGCATCGTCTCAAACTCATTATCCATCGTTGCGAGAACCTTATCCAGTTCCTCATCAAGCTCTTTCTCGAACTTGACCTTTGATAGATCGTCCTTCGATTTCACAGAGATGATATCCTCAAGCGGTACCCCGCTTTCTAAAGCGTTGTTCGCCATATCGGAGTACTTTAAGATCGCCTTTATTAATCCATACTGGTGTTCCATCGTACAGAACGTATCGACCGGATGGAATGCGTTTTGCTGCAGGAAGATTTCTCGAAGCATCCTGGCAACCTCCATCGTCAGTTGCTGATCCTCGGGAAGTGCATCCGAACCGACGAGTTGCACGATCTCCTGAAGTTCCGACTCCTTCTGGAGGATCTCCATCGCGTCACCACGCAGTTGCAGCCATTTGGGCGATACCTGCTCGTTGTACCAGTCTGATAAAAGATCGAGGTACAGACTGTAACTCTCGAGCCAGTTGATCGATGGAAAATGCCTCTTCTGCGAGAGTTTCGCATCGAGAGCCCAGAAGACCTTGACGATACGGAGCGTGTTCTGTGTCACTGGCTCAGAGAAGTCGCCGCCCGGCGGAGATACTGCACCGATTACAGTGACCGATCCGGTCAGTCCCGAGAGTGTGTCAACCCTTCCTGCGCGCTCATAGAACTCTGACAGTCTGGCAGAGAGGTATGCCGGATACCCTTCCTCACCAGGCATCTCTTCAAGTCGCGATGAGATCTCACGCATCGCCTCTGCCCATCTCGATGTAGAATCAGCCATCAAGGAAACATCGTACCCCATATCTCGGTAATACTCAGCGATTGCCATTCCTGTATATACTGACGCCTCTCTCGCGGCAACCGGCATGTTTGAGGTGTTTGCAATAAGCACTGTTCGCTCCATCAGCGGCTTGCCGGTTTTCGGATCAGCAAGTTCAGGAAACTCATTTAAGACATCAGCCATCTCATTCCCGCGCTCGCCGCACCCGATATATACCACGATCTCGGTATCACTCCATTTTGCAAGTTGCTGCTGGGTAACGGTCTTGCCTGATCCGAAAGGTCCCGGAATCGCGGCAGTCCCGCCCTTTGCAAGCGGGAATAGTCCGTCAAGGATCCGCTGTCCGGTTATCAAAGGAATATTCGGCATCAGTTTCTTACGAGATGGTCTTGGCGCACGTACGGGCCACTTCTGCATCAATGTTAGTTCGGTACCGTCTGCAAGCGTGCATATACAATCAGTAACCTTAAACGATCCCGATTTGATGTCATCGACCACTCCTGACACGGTCGGCGGAACCATGATCTTGTGCTCGATATGGGTCTCCGGAACCGTTCCGATGATGTCCCCGCCCTTAACTTCAGTGCCTTTTATGACAACTGGGGTGAATTCCCACTCCCTATCGCGGTCAAGCCCGGGAGCGGTAACACCGCGCTCGATGAAATCGCTCTTCATCAGCCCCATTAGCACGGGAAGCGGGCGCTGGATTCCATCGTAGATACTCTCGAGGAGTCCTGGTCCAAGTTCGACAGATAACGGCATACCCGTGTTCTCGACAGGCTCACCCGGCGCGATGCCTGATGTATCCTCATACACCTGAATGGTCGATTTGTCGCCCTCGATACCTATCACCTCACCCATAAGCCCTTCGTTGCCGACCTTGACCACATCATACATCTTTGTGGGTACATCGATGACGGTCACGACCGGTCCTGCTATCCGGTATATAGTTCCTTTTACTTCCAAAGATCAACACCTACTGCTTGTTTTATTTTTTCTCGTAACTGAGTAGTCTCTCCGCCTCCGACCAGAACCACGGTCGGCACGACCGATTCGTCGAGCGCCGATTGCAGCGCATCCGGAAGAAGCGAAGCATCATCGTTATTCATGACCAGTATTCCAACGTCCTGATCATCGAGTACCTTGCGCACGGTCGGTTCTATCGTATCCTCGGTGACTTCGTACGTCTTTCTCACGCCTGCGAGTTTGAATCCGAGCGTGAAATCTCCACATCCGATTGTTGCAAGTTCCATTTTATCTCCTGCTGACGATATGCTTCATCGATACCTCAATTAATGATTTCCATCAATGTTAAATGATCGCTTCAAAAAAGGTTCCAATGTAATAAATATCTATTGGATTCGTGAGCCCCTTCGATTGAAAATTCCTTGTTCGATTCCATAGACTATTGCCGGTTTTGTTCAGCCTGTCCGAACGTTGCCCGGCTTACTCTGCCACCTTGACCATACAGGGGCGGATCACTTTTGATTTGAATCTGTATCCGCGTTGCAGTTCCTCAACGATGATACCGCTTTTGGAGTCGCACTTCACCCGGGCGATCGTCTCATGAAGGTATGGATCAAATACCATACCGACCGACTCGATCGGGAAGACCTCTTCCTTCTCGAGCACGTCATGAAACTGCCGCAGAATCATCTCTATTCCTTTTTTGATGTGGTCTACATCGTGATCCTGTTGAATGGAGCTAAGAGCCCGCTCAAGATTGTCGACCACATCGAGGATCGACAAGATAAGTGATTCGTTTGCGTATTCTATCGATTCTACCGTCTCTTTTGCTGTTCTCTTCTTGTAATTCGCAAAATCCGCCTGCAATCTCTGCAAGCGGTCGAAATGCGAGTTTGCCCTCTCCTCGCATTCCGTGAGTCGCTCTTTCAACGCCTGAAGCGATTCTGCATCGGTGTCTGCATCGGTGTCTGCATCCACGCCCTCTGCGGCATCAAATTCCAAAGCGCCTGACTCCTCTGACTCCTCGATCTCAGAATCTGTCATAGTCGCGTGGTGCCTGTCCCGGTGCCGGAGCCAGTTCCTTGCGCTCGGATGCGAGCACATCATCGACCTTGAGGATCATAACCGTGGCATCGGTAGCGGATTTCAGAGACTGGGTCTTCACTTGTAGCGGCTCGATGACGCCATTTTCGTACATATCGATGATATCGCCGTTGTACACATCGATGCCGGATGTTCTGCCACCGGCTATGTGCTTCGCTTTGAGCAGGGTCATCATATCTGTCGAGTCAAGCCCTGCATTCTCCGCAAGCGTACGTGGGAGTGTTTCCAGAGCGTCCGCGAACGCATCAACCGCAAGTTGCTCCTTGCCGCCGATCGTTCTGGCATACTCCCTGAGGTGGAGTGAAAGTTCAGCCTCACATGCACCTCCTCCAGCAACGACTGTATTGGCCTTGACAACATCAGCCACCACCCGCAGCGCATCGCCAATCGCGCCCTCGACGGTATCCAGAACATGTTCTGTGCCGCCGTGAACAACGATGGAAACGGCCTTGGGATCCGAGCAGTCCTTTATGTAGATCAGCTCCTCATCCTCCGCGCCCTTCTCCTCGACAGTACCTGCTGTGCCGAGATCGCTCTCCTCCACATCCACAATATTCGAGAGGATCGTTGCGCCAGTGGCACGTGAGATCGCTTCCAGATCGTTGTCATTGACCCGCGCAACCCCAAGTATGCCGCGTTTGACAAGATAGCCTTGCGCAGACTCAGTAATACTCTGAGTACAGAAGACGGCATTCACGCCGATATTGTAGAGACTATCGACATCTGACTTGATAGCGGACTCCTCCCCAGCGTACATCTCCTCCAATTGTAGAGCAGAGGTTACTTTCATCTTTTCGTTGCTCTTTCCGCCAGGCGCCTTGGCAAACTTCCGGAATTCGATGCCTGATGTTAACAGCGCGATATGTGCATCCTTGACGCGTTTTGGCATCGCATCGTGCACACGCCTCTTGTCGATCACGATACCTGTGATCAGTTCGGTATCCTCGATGCCTTTACCGACGCTCTGCTGGATCCTGACGTTGTTGAAGACATCAATATCCCCATTTTTAATGAGTTGTATTGCACGTACGCAGATGGGTGCCAGATTATCACACGCGATGGCTTTGCCGACCATTGCGGTTGCTGCGATGCTCTGTAGAAGATCGGTATCATCCTCTGCGACATCGGTCGCAAGTTCGCCTAAAATTTCCTGTGATTTCTGTTCTGCCAGTTTATACCCTGTAATGACCGTTGTTGGGTGGATGCCCCGCTCCAGCAGTCCGCCTGCCTTTTTAAGCAGTTCTCCTGCAAACATAACAGACGCAGTGGTGCCATCCCCGACTTCCTTCTCCTGTGTATTCGCAACAGCAACGATCGTTTTTGCGCTTGGGTGCTCCACAGCGATCTTGCGTAGAATGGTCTCGCCATCGTTGGTGATTGTGATATCGCCTGCCACATCTACGAGCATCTTGTCCATGCCGCTTGGACCAAACGTCGATTTTACCATGTTCGACACTGCCATAGCAGCGGTGATATTCATCTGCAATGCATCCTTTTCACGTACATGTTCCTTACTTGGGTCTACTACCATTATTGGTTGAGTGATCTGTCCAGCCATTACGAGCCTCCGTAATTGTTATATTCCAACTGATAGTACTTCTATAAAAAGATTGCGGATGGACTGGCAGATCCCATGACCGCAATGCCGGTTACACCCACTCGTAATGCGCTAGCACTTCCGGTTTAAACTCGTAGAGAAGACTGTTTTCAACGTACCCAAAGAATAGGCACCCGCCACATTCCTCTGACGTCCTTTTCCGCAGATCCTTTGACGACCTCCAGACATTCAGAATGCCGTCACCCACATCCCCGAGATGCATCCTTGCGACCCGGCAGTTCTCGATCCTGCCATCAGCAGTGACATGGAGGATGATCTCGCTGGCATGGCACCTGAAATCAGGTTTCAAGTCCTTTATCATCTCCAGATACGTCAGGGAATTGATGATCGGGAACTTGCTCCTCTTAAGTCCGATTATCTGATCGACCGCCCTTCTATACGCGCCCATGTCCCTGATCCCGATCTCCTCCCAGACCGGACTCGATATCCCGCCAAACTCATGGATCGGTTCGAACGATATCCGGACGTCGATATCACGCGCCAGATATACCAGGTTCCTGATCTCATCCAGGTTCTTTCCGTTGATCACACAGTTCAAGAGGATGCTGTGACCCGCCTCTTTCGCTTCCATTATCCCGTCCAGCACACAATCGAATTCAAATCCCCTGATCTCCTTAAACGTCTTTATCCCGTCCAGTGAGACTGACAGGTAATCGAGATCCGATAGATCCGGGACTCGCTTCTTCAGGAGTTTTCCGTTGGTTATGAGCGATGTCATCATCCCGAGGTCGTGAGCATGTTTGAGGATTTCGGAGAGGTCCTTTCGCAGAAGCGGCTCGGCAGTCCATGCATTGTATGCCCCGATTCCGAAGGATCTTGCTTCATCGAGGAGATTTAGTATCTCCCCGGTTTCCATCTCCGCGCCTTCTTCCTTCCAGTACTCGCAGAACTTACACTTAAGATTACATCTCGCATTGATCCCGTGCGACAGGACAAATGGTCTTTTCCGGACCTTAAGCTGCCAGAGGGCTTTCGATGCCAGTACCGGTGAGAATGCCATGTAGGATTGTTATGCGCGAAGTTGGGTTTAAATATTGGGTTTCAGGTGTTGTCGACCGGTCCCGGATATTTGCACTCCCGAGTTGCCATCCTACATCTTCCGACGCTTGCGTTTTTTACCCAACATCCGGATCCATCGGACCTACCGGCTTTACCCGTGTGCAGCTGCGGACTGATCGAAACCCTTTGGGCATCTGATCCGCGGTTGCGCCCTGATCGAAACCCGTATCCTGGCCTGTGACCGTCACCGAGAGCCAGCTGGTAAGAGTAAATCATATTCCTGGTCTCCCGGAACGATACTTTTTTTTGGCAGATCTCACTTCAAGACATCCGCAACATACCCCGACTCCATATAGCTTAAGTCCTGCGTGTACCACTTCTTTGATTCGGACTTCACGAGGTGTGCTGGCAGCAGATAAGAGAAGGCACCTTCCGACGCATGGCTCTTGAACTTCGCAGTGGCAATTCCACGCTTTGCCGACTTTACATACAACCTCTCAAAGGACTCTCTGACGATCCGCCACACCCTTCCACCAAGCACAAATGTCTCGTCAACCGGATACTGCACCTCGCCGATCATTTGCCTGGAACTGACGTCGATAACCGCAACCACTTTGTTTGAGGGGATATTCGAATGAACCTCTCCCTTTGCTCCAAGATCCATCAATCTGGTTGTCGCACGCCACTTCTCATTCCATTTTTCGATCCATTCGCTCTTCACAAGATGACTTAAGACATCGCACAGTTCGTCTTCCGTACAGAACCCTTCGAAAAGATTCAGAAGGTGGAAATCGGTAAGCCCGCAGGGGCTGGCATAAAGCGATGAGAAGACCTGTTGTACCACAACAGACGGATCGTGCAAGTAGTCAACCGGTTCGAGGTGTCCTGCCATCGCAACGTGAAACATCCGTTCAAGCAGCATCTGTTCATCCACAGAACCATATATAGCAAAGACACGGTTTCGTTGCATACGCCTGCTCCCCCGCCCAATCCGCTGGAGCAGTGACGATATGCTCCACGGGACTTCTGCAAGCACGATGGCATCGATATCTCCAACATCAATCCCTATCTCAAGTGTCATGGTAGCCACGCAGACTCCGTACTGCGCGTCTTTCATGAAACTCTCGGCTTCTCCGCGAACAGATCTACTCAAACTGCCATGATGGACGGCAACGTGGTTAGGACCCCACAAATCAAAGCATTCCCTGGAAAATTCCTCCACTGTTGCCCTCTTATTGCAAAAGATGAGCAACTTCCGAATATTCTCTCTTTTTACGCAGCCATATAGTTCTTCAGCCGATTCGACAAGCGTGTAATCAATTTCCCGCTTATCAGAGTCTGTGATTACCTCAAAATCTCCAAGATATCTGCTTCCAACCCCTTCAGGAGATGCTATGGTGGCAGAGAGTGCATAGACGTTGAAATCTGTTTCTGAAAGATGTTTTAGCCTTTTTAAAAGGATCCTAAGTTGATCGCCGCGATATGTGTTGTCGATAAGATGTATCTCATCGAGTATCACCGCTTTTATCTTCTTGAACGCGCCGGGGTGTCTGCAAATCATCGAATCAAACGATTCCGGTGTGGTGATCAGGACATCCGGAGACTTAGCCGGGTTAAATCGTGGTGTATCGCCCGTCTTTAACGATACCGAGACTCCAAGTTCGTCCAGCTGCCCTTTGAGGCGGTCGTGCATATCATTAACCAGTGCCTTCGTCGGAGAGATG
>DAOUXE010000255.1 GCA_030666765.1 Methanosarcinales archaeon | reverse complement strand
CGATGGACTCGTGCAACAGTGAGGCTGATAGGTAAGCAGGTAGGAGATAAGAAATGTTAGAAGAACAGATGGACATTCTACTTGGAATTTTATATACCATACTTGGAAACGACTACTGGTGGGGTCCCTGGATCCGAGGAATCGTCGGGCTCTGCGCAATGGGTGCAATGATGGTCGCTGCGATGTTTGCGGTATGGCTTGAGCGAAAGTACGCAAGTGACATTCAGTCCAGAATCGGACCGAACCGCGTCGGTGGAAGGTATGGTCTGCTCCAGCTCATCGCTGATGCGATCAAGCTCTTCACAAAGGAGGATATAAAACCGGACAAGGTCGATGGTCCTGTCTGGGTTGCCGCGCCGGTACTGATGTTTGGGTCAGCACTCCTGATGATCATCGCAATCCCGTTTGGGGCGTTTATCTTCAACGGAACCGTTTATCCGCTTGCAGTTACGCAGTTCGATATCAGCATCCTCTATCTTGAGGCGGTATCCGCGATCGGTATCATCGGAATATTTATGGCAGGCTGGGGATCGAACAACAAATTCTCAGTGATTGCCGCATTCCGAAACATCGCTCGCATGATCGGATACGAGGTTGCGCTTGGAATGACAATCATAAGCGTTGTGATCGTTACAGGCTCCCTTAACATCGTTGATATCGTTAATGCGCAAGGATCGGTCGTCTGGTTCGCATTCGTAATGCCTCTGGGATTTATAATCTTCGGAGTTGCGCTGATTGCGGATCTGGGACGTGTTCCATTCGATCAGAACGAGGCAGAGGAGGAACTGATTGCAGGATGGGGTACCGAGTACAGCGGAATGAGGTTTGGACTTGCGTATTTTGCTGAGTACATTCACATGGTGCTTGGATCGTGTATCGCGGTTCTAATCTTCCTTGGAGGCTGGAATATACCCCAGTTTATCATTGACTTAAACATCCCGCTCTTCGGACTGCTGCCAGCCGGAGTATTCGTGGCGAAATGGGTGCTCGTGATGATGTTTATCATCATGATTAGATGGGCTCTTCCGAGAATCAGGATCGACCAGGTCATATCGATTGGGTGGAAGATTCTTTTGCCACTTGCTATGGTGAATCTGATCTGGGCAGTAATGTTAGGGCTGGTATGGCCCTGGTAGGTGATCACAATGGTACTCAAAAACTTTGAGGAAATGGTAAAGAACACATTCAGACCGAGTGTGACAAGGCTCTTCCCGGAGGTTCCGACAGAAGTATCGGATCGATACCGGGGCATGCACAAACTCGATCGGGATAAGTGCATCGGCTGCGGTATCTGGGCCGGCACCTGCCCGACACGTGCGATTCGGATTGTGAGGCACGGACGCTGGTTCCCGATGATCGATTTCGGACACTGCATGTTCTGCGGACTCTGCGTGGATCAGTGCCCGAATGACGCACTTGTGATGACGAAAGAGTATACTGAGGCAATATCGCCTGACAGGTACGCGATTATATACGGCCCTGAGCAGTTGATGGGCGAGGAGGATTGACAATGGAATCGAAAATGAAACCGTTAGACTATATAGTAGAGGTTATCGCCTTCGGGCTCGTGGCCCTGCTACTGATACTCTCAATGATATGAAGGTGATATAAATGACACTTGGAGAGAGTTTTGAACTGATTGTCTTTGCGGTGCTTGCGGTAGTATTGATATTCACAGCAATTATGGTGGTCGCATCAAAGGAGGTCGTGCACAGCGCATTATATCTCCTCGGAGCGTTCGCGGCGGTGGCTATGCTATACGTCCTGAGCAACGCGGCATTCGTCGGCATCGTCCAGATATTCGTGTATATCGGAGCTATCGGTATACTGATAATATTCGCGGTGATGTTGACCACACGAGAGGTCGGAGGATAAGGTGAGATCAAATGATCAATAAAATTCTGAACGCCGATTTTTTTCCAAAAAAATCGAGTAAAAACGTCCAACATTCCGCTACGCTTCAGTTGGACTGCACGGAGGCGATCTGAATGATCAACAAGATACTAAACGCGGTCGTGGCACTGCTATTCCTGGCGGTTGTCGGGATGTCAGTCATGGGGACTGCATGGGTCGAAGAACCGTTGACCTTCACCGATACCGATTCGTCAGGTATCGTCCACATCGGAACAGAGATATTCACGACTTATGTGGTAGCCTTCGAGGTGCTCGCGCTCGTACTTCTTGCTGCACTGATCGGTGGAATATACCTCGCAAAAGAGGATGAAGAAGAGGTGGCAGCATGATCCCGTTACAATATTACCTGCTTCTGGCGGGTATACTCTTTGCAATCGGCGCTTACGGCATCATGACACTCAGTAACGGCATCAGGCTTCTGATGTGCGTTGAACTGATGCTCAATGCCGCGAACATGAACCTGATCGCATTCTCGACACACATCAACGATGCATCGGGTCAGGTCTTTGCGCTCTTCTCAATCGCGCTTGCAGCGGCTGAGGCGGCAGTTGGTTTCGCGATCATTCTGATGGTCTACCGGCTACGTGCACAGATCGATATCGAGAACATTAAACTCCTGAGGTGGTAACGATGGATCCAAACCTGACTACAATAGATTTCAGGCTGTACGCACACTGGATCGTCTTACTGCCAATGATCGGGTTCCTTCTCGAACTACTCATCGGAAAGTACTGGTGGCGTAAGGGCGGGATGTTTGCAACGCTTTCGATCCTTGGTTCGATGATAATCTCGTACGGCTGTCTGTACAACGTGTACGTCCAGCATCTCGGATTCTGGGAGTACTCATGGGACTGGTTCTATCCAGGGATCGTTGCAGGATTCACGGTAGATCCGCTATCGCTTGCGATGCTCTGTATGGTATCGTTCATCTCGTTCTTTATCCACTTCTACGCGATCGGATATATGTCGCATGACTGTGCAAAGAACGTCTACTTCGCAGAGACCGCACTCTTCACAGGAAGCATGTTCGGACTGGTACTGGCAAACAACCTGCTCCAGCTCTTCATCTTCTGG
>DAOUXE010000006.1 GCA_030666765.1 Methanosarcinales archaeon | reverse complement strand
TCTCTGCTCTTACCCCTCTGCAATATGCTCCTGATCTTCTCAACTAAAATTTCTTCAAGAGAGTAAACGCGAGCCTCGTATCTCCCAATATCCGGATAGTGTGAGTCCATCGCCTTTGAAACGGGTTCTGTGATGACCATCTCATCAAGACTTATATCAAGTCTTATTCGATTCTTAGCATTCAATGGACCCAGGAACTGCACATTTGCAATGATACTCCCAGACGTTTCATGAAATGATTTAAACTCAATTTTTATTGCGGATTTTCTCTCAACATCATCGAAAACCTCTTGTAATTGATTATTTATATCTTTACTATCCGGACATAAAGCAGTAAAATCCAGATCATGAGAAAATCTCCATGTTTCCGGAAAGTAGACTTTTTTGATCGCAGTTCCACCTTTGAATATCAGAGAATCCTTGACCTCTGACTCGTACATCCCCTTCAGCAACCATTCGATGACATAGTCTTTCTCGGTCAGCCCCACATACAAATTTTTCCTTCTTGCTATCCGCCTGATCTCTTCTTCTGTTAACATTTCACCACTTCAATTCTTCTTCGCTTACGTTTAACAAGAGTTTCCATTTCGGATCGTACTTTCCTGTTTTTCTTTTTGTTGGATCTAAAATCGAATAACTGTTTGAAATTTTACCCTCCAGATTCTTCGAATCCATGTTCATCCCAAGAAGATCGAGAATGAATCCCAATCTCTTTATTGCCGTATTATTTCCCATTTTTATGATGTAGCTGGCTAATTTTCCAAAATCAATTTCATCTTTCGCAAAAAAGATAGCTTTTGTGATCTCTTCTACGCCTCCGCAGTATCTTGGCTTGTCGAGACAGTCAACGATTGTTTTCTCTTTGTCTGACATCTTAATCCTGACATTTGAGATTAAAATTTCGTTAAAACCAAAGAATTTTTTTTCTGAGATATGAACAAATTTGAATTTCATTCCAAGTATCTCCCTATCCCTTACTCTCTTCATTGTAGCAGCAAAGATCTTGTTTGGCACCTGCTCTGTAAACCCGTAATAGTTCAGAGCCGTCCAATAAGCAATGTAGCAGGGTTCGAAGAGCGTTGCAATGATAAATTCGTGCTCTGTGTATTCTCCTTTGATCCCGGCAGTCAGAGGTACTATCAAGTACTTTCCTTTTATGATCCTCACAATCCATTTCTTCTTTGCAAGCCTTCCAACGATGACCTTCGCATTTTCATAAGTACAATCCAGAACTGCTACAACATCACTTAATGTAAATATATTTTTTCTATTTTCTGCCAGGTATGACAGAAGGTAACTCTCCATCTTTGACAGACCTTTTCTTTTTTCATCCGAAGTAACGGATTCTGTTACCATGGGTACAATTAATAAATTCCCTGCTCATAAGCCTTACTCTTATTCTCAGTTGATGCTTGACCGAGCACGAACCGCGCGGTCTTATCAGCACCATGCCGCCGCTACATCACGTTTTTGACTGCTGTTGCGTGTTTTTCCATCTATATAGATTACAGTGTTAACTACAGGTATTTTGCGCATACATATATCCATTGTACAAAGTTCATATAGATGCAGTTACAATCATATCATCAGAGCGCGCTGGCAGACAACCGGAGGAGTTCCGGGGTTTGATCCGGGAAAGAGTCGCTCTAACATGATAGAGTGAGTGCTCACTCTGTCAAAATAACCGAACAACCAACACAAAGGAGGAAACAGAATGAACATAGGAACAAGAATCAATGACATGTTTAAAGGAATGTGGGAGGACACTCGTGCGGTGTCGCCGATCGTGGCAACGCTCGTCCTCGTCGTCGTGGCAATTACAGGTGCCGCGGCAGTGGGAACGATCATGGGAACGTTCTCATCAGATGTATCCGAGCAATCGAACACCGGAGAGCTTGCAAGCGCATCCTCGACCGAAATACTGATCGCGGGCAGCACAACCGTGCAGCCGGTATCAGAGTTACTCGCAGAAGCGTACATGGATGAACATCAGGGCGTCAAGATCACCGTGCAGGGCGGAGGTTCTGGCGCAGGCGTGTCATCAGCCGGAATGGGGATCGTTGACATCGGCGCGGCATCCAGAGACCCGAAGGATGCTGAACTGGGGAAGTACCCGAAGATCAAGACGCACCAGATCGGCGGCAGCGCAGTCGTTGTGATCGCAGGCAAGGACATAACCGCATTCAACATCGACCGTGAAGAGCTGAAAACTGCGTATCAGGACGGTGACCCGGATAAAATAACAACAAATCTGCCAGCCAATGCGAGCATCGGCACACTCTACCAGCGAGCAGAAGCATCAGGCACTGAGGAAACCTTTGCAAAATGGCTTGGTCTGACAGAGGACAAGATCAATTCAAGCATAGAGGGTGCAACAGGCAATGCAGGTGTGCTTGCGGCTGTGCAGGGTGCTGGAGATTCAATCGGGTTCGTTGACTATGGATTTGCAGATGGTGCAAGCGATATCGTGATACTTGGTATCAGTGATACAGGTCGTTCAGGCAAGGAATACAAAGCTGCCGATGTAACCAAGAAGAACATCAAGACGGCGCTCAAAAAGAACGACGACGGCAAATACCCAACCGGCAAAGTTGATGGCGTCGATGGTTTGACCCGCCCGCTGAACTACATGACAAACGGCGATCCAAGCTCAATGGAGCAGGCGTTCATCACCTTCGCGCAGTCCCCTGGTGCAACAAGCTACTTCGAACAGTGCGGATACTTCGCAGTGACCGAGTTTGCGTGAGTAGTCCATAAGATTTGTGCCTGATCCGGGCACAAATCAACCATTTTTGAGAAAGATGGGCCCCAATTACTTCCGATCAAAGACGCCGCATCTACTCCTTCTAACCTGCGTTCTCACAACAGCAGCAATCACTTTATTCTTCATCGCATTCATCTTCAAGACCGCGCTCCCTGTCTTTGAGAGCGAGGGCATTGGCTTCATCACTGGAACAAAATGGAGTTATTCCGAGCAGGTCTACGGCATCAGGATATTTATCATCGGAACGCTCGTGATGACCGGTGTGACTCTATTTCTTGCAGTTCCGGTGAGCGTCTTTACTGCGATATTTCTCTCCGAGTTTGCGCCGGTCCGCGTGGCGAAAATCATGCGCCCGATGGTCGAACTCCTCGTCGGAATCCCATCTGTCGTCTACGGCATCTTCGGGCTATTCGTTCTCGAAAACATATTCCAGGATAAAATCGACCCGTTCTTAAGCGGCACACTCGGATTTATCCCGTTTTTTCATGACCCCTCCCCAAACAGTGGATCAGGCGTCCTCTTAGCGTCAACGATCCTTGCTGTTATGATCCTTCCGACAATCATCGCGCTATCGGAGGATGCGATGCGTGCGGTACCGTTTGAGTACAGGGAAGCATCGTTTGCGCTCGGAGCAACCCACTGGGAGACGATACGGAAGGTTGTGCTGCCGACAGCATCAGGCGGCATCCTTGCAGCAACGGTTCTCGGGATGATGCGTGCGATGGGCGAGACGATGGCGATTGTGATGCTGCTCGGCAACTGCGCACATATCCCGTCATCGGTCCTGGATACCGGGTATGCGATGACCTCAAAGATCTTAAACGACATCGGCTATTACTGCGCGATGGATGAGCCAAGGAGCGCGCTCTTTGGGATCGCGGCGGTTCTCTTTGCGATGGAGATCATCTTTGTGGCTGTTGCACGAAAGATCGGGGGCAGGTTATGAACAACTGTGGCGACCGCATCGCAGCATCAAGAAATAAAACCGCAGAGGACGCGGAGGGACGCGGAGGATCGGTTAAACCACCTCTGCGAACCTCTGCGCACTCTGCGGTTAAATGCAGCGGGTTTTACACACTACTGCACAGATCATGAACAAACGAACACTCGAAGGACACACCTTCAAAGCGATCTCGTACCTCGCAGCAGCAATCACCCTCCTCGCGCTCATAGGAATCCTCGGTCGGATCACGCTCGAAGCGCTCCCCAGTCTCAGCCTCTACTTCATAATCACACCGGAATCCAAAGTCCCCGGACTCGGCGGCGGGATCGCTAACGCAATTGCAGGCACACTCCTGCTCTCGCTCCTGTCAACCGCGCTCGCTACACCGCTTGCCGTCGGAACTGCGATATATCTCAAGAGGTACGCAAAACCCGGAACCCTTGTGCGCACATTCGGATTCCTGCTCGATGTGCTTGCAGGAACGCCCTCCATTGTTCTCGGTATCTTCGGGCTATTATTCCTTGTCTACTACCTGAAGTTCGTAACAGGTGGATTTTCGCTGATCGCAGGAACAATAGCGCTCACAATCCTGATACTGCCCGTTATCGAGCGCGCGGCAGAGGGCGCGATAGACACAGTCCCGGCAGAACTCGAGGAGGCAAGTTACGCGCTCGGTGCAACGAAATGGGGCACGGTGCGCCGCATAACGCTCCCTTTCGCGCTCACGGGGATACTCACAGGCATGGTTCTCGGGATCGGGCGGGCGGCAGAGGAGTCTGCTGTGGTGATCCTGACAGCGGGCTACACCCAGTTTCTGCCTGAATTCAAGGTTCTCCCGCGCGAAGGGTTCTTATTTGGGATGAAGATATATCCGTTCCAGGATCTTGCCGCAGCGCTTCCGATCACGGTGTACCGGTCATTCGAGTTCCCGCATCTCATCCCTGCATCGAACGGATTCGCAGCCGCCTTTGTCCTGATCGTCGTCGTGATGCTGATCAACGCAGCAACAAGAATGCTGCTATGGAGGAGTCGAATTGGTTAAATTCGGGTTCAGACTGAAGCGGAGAGGGGAGGTCTCTCGCGACCATTGGTTTTCCGAATCCCTTCCGATGGTTGGGTTATGGCAAAGAAGATTTACCACAGAGGACGCTGTCTGCGAAGCAGCGCCGGAGGCAGGGCACACAGAGAGTTGCTGTTTTCTCTGTGTCTTCTGCGGTTTTCAGAATCCATTCCGGAAGATAATCAAAAATCCCCTCAACCAAGCAGGAGACGATCCTGCAAAATCCCGCGAGAAATTCAAACAGGCATTTATGGAAGCGTTCGGTCGGACCGGAAACGGTTCTGCAAAGCCGCCAGGAAGAGTACAACAGATGCTCCAGCGAATAATGCTATGGAGGAGTCGGATTGGTTAAATTCAAGCTTACAAAAATACTGCGCAGAAAACGCGCGCCCCTCGAACCTGCATCACCGCAAGATGAACCGCCTGCTTTCGAGACCATCATGGAACCGGTGGAACCTGCCCCATTAGGGGGGGAAGTCGCACCCGAAACTGCCGCGAAAAAGAAGAGATCCAGATTCAGTTTGAGGCGGAAGAGCCGGGTCCCTGCCGATCAAGCAGAAGACGATCCTGCGGAACCTGTGAAACCTGCAAAGCCGCCAGGTAGATTTAAACGATCGCTTAAACGGATACCATCGTTCGCGGAGATCGACAGGATCGGGTTAGATGACATAACGAAACAAATTAAGCGGCGTTTAACACCGAAAAGCGAATCTGTAAGGACTCTTGGCTTTGAACTGGGCGAGATATCGACTCCGGTTCTCGGGGTACCGCTCTCGGATGTGGATGTCACTTATGAGGTCAATTCCCCGTTTCAGTACGTGAATGTCCGTTTCAACGGCGAAGAGCTGGTGTACCATAGAGTAGAACCGATGCTAAGCCATGATGAGCTGAGATATCTGAAGATCATCGAAAACGCGTTTGAGAAGATGATCCACTCCGAACTCGTGATAATCGGAGATAAAAACCGTGAAGAATACTTGAGAGACCGGTTTTCGATGATCATCAACATATACCTGATGAAACTGGATTATTTTCAGAGAGGGAAGATGTTCTACCATCTCCTGAGAAAGTATATCGGGTACGGGAAGATCAACGTCCTGATGAAAGACCCTTATATCGAGGATATCACCTGCAACGGACCGAATTTGCCGATATATGTCAACCACCGGATATACGGCTCGATACGAACCGATGTCACTTTCGAGGAGGTGGAACTGAACAACTTCGTGATGAAGATCGCACAAACTGCTGGCAGACACATCTCTATTCTCCAGCCTATACGGGATGCAACGCTTGCAGACGGAAGCCGTATAAACATCACACTCGGTAGAGAGGTCACAAGAAAAGGCTCAACCTTCACGATCCGGCGGTTCAGGACGAATCCGGTCTCTCCTGTCGATCTGATCAAGTACGGAACCTTCAATTCGAAACAACTTGCATACCTCTGGATCATCCTCGAATACAAACGATCGGTACTGACAGCGGGCGGAACCGCATCAGGAAGACAACGACCTTAAACGCTCTCTGCGCATTCATACGCCCTGAATACAAGATCGTCTCGATCGAGGACACTGCGGAGCTAAACCTGATGCATCCGAACTGGACGCAGTCGATCACAAGAACAGGATTTGGAGGTGAAGCAGCCCCCACGAAAGCGTCAGGGAACGGATCCGGTAAAGGCGGGGCAGCAGGCGACATCGAACTCTATGACCTGCTCACTGCTGCGCTGCGGCAGCGCCCTGAGTACATCGTGGTCGGCGAGGTGCGTGGAAGCGAAGCCTTCACGCTCTTCCAGGCGATCTCGGTCGGACACCCGTGTCTCGGCACGATCCATGCGGGATCGATGAAGGAACTCCTATCAAGGGTCGAGTCGAACCCGATGAACGTTCCAAGAAGCCTGTTTTCGAGTGTGGACAACGTCATCTTCAGCTCTATGGTGAAGAAGGGAGAGCATTACATCAGAAGGGCGTCACGCGTCGTTGAGATCGTCGAGATCGATCCTGACCGCGGGGATCTGATCACAAACCCGATATTCAGGTGGGATCCGGTCTCTGATACGTTCCCATACAGTGGAAGCTGCGCCCTATTCACAGGAATAAGAGAGGAATTCGGGGTACAGGAGGGGTATCTCTTGAGCGAATTGAATGACCGGGCAGAACTACTCGACAATCTTGCAGAGAATGATGTTACAGACTATGAACGCGTTGTGAATGCGATACGGAAGTATTCAAGAGAGAAGGATGCGATGATGGAGGGGATGTGAGTGAAGTTCATCGAACGTTACAGGATGTTCTGTTACCATTTCGGACGGCATATCGATGAAACGCCCCGGGATTCTGTTTCAAGGCTCCTGTACCAGGCTGATATCGAGATGACGCCGGGCATGTTCATCTCGCTTGCATGCATAACCGCTGTTATTGCAGGAGGTGCGATGCTATTTTCATCGGTCATCCTCTTTCGCGGCGATACGATCTATGTCACAATCCTGACATCGCTCACATTCGCGCTCACGCTCGGCGGAGTCCCGTTCATTCTGTACAACAGGATATCTGCCAAGAAGATGGATATCGAGCAGGAACTTCCATACATGCTCGGCTATATGTCGGTACTTGCAAGCGCGGGAGCGTCGCCGATTGATGTGGTCAGGAGAATCAGCATCGAGAATTATGGTCACATATCAAAGGAGTTTGGGAAGGTCATATACCGGGTCGATATCCTTGGCGAGGATGCGGTGACTGCCATGAGCGACCTGATACAAAATACGCCGTCTGAGATGTTTCGGACAATCTGCATCGATCTTTCAAATATCATACATGCAGGCAGCGGGTTTATGGATTATCTTGAGGTAAAATCGAGGGATCTGATGACCATGCGGAGACTGATCCAGAAGGAGTTTGTGGATTCGCTCTCTGTTTACGGCGAGGGGTATCTCGGCGGCGTTGTGATGAGCGTTGTGCTTGCGGTTCTTGGTATCGTGGTCTGCGGCGCGCTCGGTATAGACATGGGCGTCTTTGCACCGCGAGACCTCTTCAACGTCTTTGTCTACTTTGTGCTGCCGTTTGCAAACATCGTCTTTCTTGCCCTGCTCTCTATGAAATATTCAAGGAGCCCGGTATGAGCAGGAGATCCGTTGCGGTAACGGCGGAGCCGTCGACGCCCGGGACGGAGAATTTTTTACAGGCGTTACGGCTGCGCATAGTCAGGTATGTGCAGATCATAAAACTGAAATACGACATAAAGCGGGAGTATGTAACAGTGGCGATTCCTGTTGTCGCCGCAATCACGCTTATCATCACGGCGGCGTTCACAGGTCACGTCCTTGCCATTCAGGAAGAATCGGGCGCGGGCAGTGGCAGAGACGATGCACGGCTTGCCACATATCAGGCGCTTGTGGAGGAGGTCGGGGAGGTCGGAGACGGTGGAAGCATGGAAGCAGGAGAGAAGACTCCTGATACAAAATCAAAGGACGATCTGGATCGTATAATTGTATTTGCGGTTTTGATTGCGATCGTACCGTATTCGATTGATATATACCGCCAGAAGAGCCTCTTGAAGAGACGCGAGGTCGCATACAGCGAGTTTCTCTTCAAACTATCCGAACTGATGCGGGGCGGCATAGATCCGATAAGGGGTGTTATCGACCTATCAACGACTGATCTCGGGACAATCACCGAAAACGTGAGAGGTGCTGCATCCGCTATGGTTCTTGGACATTCGTTTGCTGATGCGATGAATGACATGGCTTTTGCACTCAAGAGCAACCTGATCACAAGGTACACAGCCCTTGTGGTGCAGGCAGCATATACAGGCGGTGCGGTCGCAGACCTCCTGCTCAGGACATCAGAGGATATGCGGGCGGTGATTGGAATAGAGCGGGAGAAGGAGGGGAATCTAAAACAGTACATCGTTATATTTTATCTGGCGCAGGGGATCATCGTAATGCTAACGTACATCCTTTCTGCCTCGCTTCTTCCGTTGATTCAGGGAATTGGGATGGAACTTCTCTTCGGGGATTCAGGAGTGACCGAGATCGACTTTGAGCGCGGATTTTTTCACATGATCATGTTAAACGCGCTTCTTGGCGGAATCATCATCGGACAGATCACAGAGGGCGAGATGAAGCACGGATTAAAGCATTCCGTAATCCTGATTATTGCCTGCTACATCGCATGTACCACGCTGATACTCCCAAGCCCGGCGGCAGGGGATATGAGGATTGATCTGGTATCAGGTAGCGGGCAGGACGGCTTCGGCGGAATTCCGCTCGTGGAGCAGATCGTCTTCAATGTCACTGATCTTAAAGGAAGTCCCGCGCCTGATGTCTATGTCAAGGTCAGCATATCACCTGATGGAAGTGTGAATCCCGGAATTGTGAAGACCGGGGTGGATGGTCTTGTCACTGTGACTGTTGCGCCCGGTGGGGCTGAGGGCGTCTATGTCGTCGAGGCTGTGGCTGGTAGTGATGTGGCGAGGGCGAGCGTTCGGGTGCTGCCCGGGAATTGAGATACAATGTCATCATAATGGGCTGAGCCTGCAGCAAGAACCGGAATTCGTATCCTTCAAAACATCTATCCCATCGATGATAATCTCACCCCCGTTGGTGTATCGAGCAATCCGGGTTGGTGGAGCCGTGTGAAATGTCTCCAACCCTGCAGCAGTGATGGCAAAGTTGGGCTAAAAGATATACTAGATGAACGTAACAAGGTATCATAATGCAAACGAGAGCATACGCTGAATCGCTGGATCTGATGCAGCAGCTCGACCTGTCCGATCAGATTAAGCTCATAGACAAATTGACGGCGTTGGTCAGGCGACGACTGACAACTCATCTTGGTCACAGCATTCTGGAACTACAGGGTTTGGGCAAAGAGATCTGGCAGGGTATTGATGCACAGGAGTACGTAGATCGTGAGCGAGCATCATGGAATGGCTAAAATCCATGCAAGGGACGGTTGTGGGCATGGATACCGCACCACTCATCTATTTCATCGAGGAAAATCCAGCATATTTGGATATCGTTCGTCCGTTCTTCATTGCGCTGGATTGAGGCGATTTTCGAGTGGTTACTTCCATTGTGACGCTGCTGGAGGTGTTGGTTCATCCCTTCCGCTATGGTAACACGATGTTGGCTCGAGAATACCGGGAAATCCTGCTTAATGCAAAGCACATCGCCACCATCCCATTATTATACGAAATTACGGAAGAAGCGGCTCGGCTGCGTGATGAATACAACATTCGTACACCGGACGCCATTCAGATGGCAACAGCAATCCGGGAAGGCGCTTCGTTCTTTCTAACCAATGACGGTAATCTGCCGTCTCTACCAGAGTTGCAGGTGCTGGTGCTGGATGAACTGAGATGATGCTGAGGGCGTCTATGTCGTCGAGGTGACATCCGGTAATTCAGCGGGGACGGTAACCACTCGTGTGCTTTCCGGGGATTGAGATCACCCAATCCGCTCCCTCGTATCGATTGATATGCCGTCTCCCGTTATGTAAAACGGTATCATCTTTCCCATGGGCAAAACACCCTTCAGTTTCGGGATGTTGATGAATCGATTGATCCTATCGCCTGCATACACGGTTCTGAACTGAATGATGCCATCCACCATCGATCTCATGATCCTTTCAGCCCGTTCAGGGAGTATGCCAGTGTCCGCTGCCAGCAGAAACGTTGTACCGCTGTGCCTGCTCACATCGATCAGTGAATTAAGCGCATCCACCAGTACGTGAATCTCCTCATCGATGAGGAGCGATGTGAAGGTGTCCACGATGCAGAGCTCAGTCTCTGAGATGTTCCGGAGTGAGGGATCTATCAAGTGGTACAGGTTCCTGTGTTTCAGGGCATCTTCGTGACACATATCAAGGAGTGCGGTCCGATCCTTGAAATCCCCGAGTATCGTAAATCCGTCTGCATTTCCATTTAACCCACAGATTGACATCTGATCGAGCACGTCATCTTTCGATCGTTTTGTTGAGATGTATAGCACTTTTTTACCAATTTTCAGGGAATCGAATCCCACTCTCTGCATGAATACACTTTTTATGCTGCCCAAATCCTCTTCGATCAATAACACACTCTTTTGCGGGATTTCTTCCAATCCAATGCCTGTCAGAACCATTATGCTGATTATGTGATACCAGCCGTCATAACGTTTTTGCCATGTATTTTACATAGATTATGTTTCAGTATATAGAATATGTGGGAAAGATATATCAACGCCAGATTAAAGGATACAAATAGGATGTCACTACACAATGACGAACGCGGCATTTCTGTCATTATCGGTACACTGATGCTTATCCTGATCACAATAATCGCAGCATCAGGGCTTGCGCTCATGGTATCCGGGATGCAGAAGGATGCGATGGAGCGCGAGAGTCACCTTGCCGCAGTGGAGAGCGAGAATCTCCGGATTATTTCGATCGATCCTGCTGGTAATTCCACGGGCTGGGACTGGGATTCGGTCAATGTCACCATCATGAACCTCAACACCGTAGACTCGCGCATAACCGCGATCAGTTTGAATGGCGTTCATGCAAGGAACTATATGGCTAAGGGCGCGTCCGGCGATCTTGATTATTACAGAGGATATCCCACAGGATACAATTTTAAGAAGAGAGTCATAGTCCCTGCTGCAGGGAGCAAGGAGATATACCTGAATTTTACAGAACAAATTGTAATTGAGTCCAACGAGTCTGTTGATGTGTTAGGCTGGGCTAATAATAGTGATAATTATACATACCCCCTACCGAACCATCCGCGTGTGGCATATCCGTATGCCTTGTATCCTGACATGGATTGCGATGAGACCGTCTGCAATGTAACGGATGGTGGTAACGTTACTGATCAACATGGCAATTATACACTCGATGAGATTACAGGGAACATAACGCTTATTGGCACCGCCTTCGGTGGCAGCATGACCAATAATAGCAGCTACAACATCACCTACATGACCCGGTTTGACACGTTCGCCTCGCCTCTCCAGGTGCGTAAAAACGAACCTATCACTATCGAAGTGATCACCTCGCTCATAAATATCTTCAAGCGAACTTTCATGCCACCTGTGCCGCTTGCAGAGGTGCAGTTTGAGATCGAGCGTGTGATGGATTCCAATGGTAGCGTATCCTATCGAGATTATCTGATACTGGACGCATCAGACTCGTTTGATCCGGACGACGGCTCCATCACAGAATATCGATGGGCGGTGTGGGATAATTCTTTAGGGATATATTACTACAACCTGACCGGGATGAAGGCAAGACCTGTGAAACTGAACTTGACGACAGCACATAACATCGAGATAGACCTTGAGGTACGCGACGATACCGGGATGGTATCAAGGCTCAGCCAGCGATCCGGGAAGATCACCATTCCGTGAATCCTGCATCAATCGAAATGGTGGAAATTAAAACGCCAGAGGCTAATAGCACTACCTTAAGGAGATGATACAACGCACCTTTGATACTATAAAATACTCATTCTTGATCTGTAGCGATGTAGAAACGCTGGTGTGCCTGAATAGTTCATTGTTTACCAGAAGAAATCCGAACAGGCGCTTGATATGATAAAACAGGCTCGTATCAACGGCATCCGCAGCAACAGGGTGGGGGGTGGATGGCGGATATGGGGCAGAACCTGACTTTTTGCGTGCTTTAGACGCCAGTAAGGAGATTTTTATGGCTGATGTGCACAAAGATCAGCGCATTTATCTGGAAAACCCCGAACCAACCATCCCGGAGCCAAAATCGAACCGGGGCAGAAAGCCTACAAAATTAAAGGCACAGACAGACCCGATTCGTGTTGACAAATGGGCTGCCCGGCAACCAGATGCTGTGTGGCAGATGGTACCGATTCAAGAAAGCACACGGGGCACGCTGTATGTGTACACACTGCGAGAGCGTGTCTGGGTTTGGGATGGTGAGGAAGAAGAGGCTCATTGCTGGCATTTGATCGTAAGACGGGAAATTGATTCACCTAAAGAGATTAAATACAGTTTAAGCAACGCTTCCGAAGAAACAT
>DAOUXE010000050.1 GCA_030666765.1 Methanosarcinales archaeon | reverse complement strand
AACTCACAGTATGATTATGTTGTGGGTGAACGGCTGGGGCGCACTACCAGTAGAGAGCAGTATGCCTATATCTACAACACACAGACCATTGAACTGACTGACACACCCCACCCACCTCACACCTACCCAGAACCTGCGGGCACCGATTCATTCCACAGAGAGCCATATATCGCATCTTTTGAGGCAATTGCCTGCAACTTCGATTTTATTCTTATCACGATCCACGTCGATCCGGATGAGGCAACAGAAGAGATAAACGCGCTTGATAATGTGGTTAAGTATGCGCAAAGCACGTATCCTGATGAGCAGGAGTTTATTGTGATGGGGGACTTGAACGCCGACTGCTCGTACTTCGATGAGGATTCATCTTCTACGATGAGCGGCAGTAATTACCACTGGTGCATAGATAACAGCGTTGATACAACCACAAAATCCACCGATTGCACCTATGACCGCATCATAATCACGAATCCAACAGCCTCCTATTTCACGGGGGATTCGGGTGTTTTCAGGTACGATCTGGAATATGGATTAACTGAAGATGAAACAACCGCGGTATCAGACCATTATCCGGTATACGCAGAGTTTTCATGTAATGGTGGCACGGTTTCCAGCTCAACGTCAAGATCTGGTACGGTAACGCATGCACCAACACCGGCACCAAGTGAAACAGGGTTGGTTGCTCACTGGAAGTTGGACGAGACCAAAGGCACTACCGCCTATGATAGTGTCGGCAGTCACAACGGGACACTCGTCGGTAGTTACACCTGGACCGCCGGGGCTCCAGAGGGTTTAAATCCAATGGGGGCAATTGGTCTTCATTCTACCGACGGGAGCGACGCCCGTTATGTGGACTGCGGTGATGGTGGTGAGTTGGATATCACCGGCGACCGGTCGGTCGCGGCCTGGTTTAAGATAGACGATTGGAACGTAGAATGGGCTGGACTTGTTACAAAAGGAAATGGCACATTGGGTGGCTATAATCTTTTGCGATCCAAACACGACAGCGTTTATGGTGGACATGATGATGGAGTAGCATTTCAAGTTTATGGTCAAACTGGTACCGATATTACCAGTCCACAGGTAGTCAGGGGCGAAATAAACGTGACTGATGGCAAATGGCATCATGCTGTTGGAACGTATGTTTGTGACTATGACGACGGCAGCAGTCTCGATGTAGGCCTCCTATCCATATACGTGGACGGCGTACTGGATAGAGACTATGTCGTAAAAGGTGGCGTGACGCTCACAAATGATGAGAGCGTCCAGATTAACGGAATGGGAGGAGCCTTTTTTACGAACAGCACAATCGACGACGTCCGCATTTACAACAAAGCCCTATCGCTGGAGGAAGTCAGAGCGATTATGGGAGAGTTTACCAGCACCGATCCTGTTATGTGGGAATACACAGAATGGGCGGTCGATAATCCATCCTGGAGCGGTAATGAATATGATATTGTTGCCACCGTTATTTTCACTCATACAAGCAGCGGCTCCACCCACACCACCGAAATGTTCTACGACGGCTCGAACACCTGGAAATTCCGATTTACGGGCACCAAAACCGGTGAATGGACATTTGCGACGACAAGTTCCGATCCGGAGTTAAACGGTCTGACGGGTAACGTGACCGTCGTGCCCAATCCCGACCCCAACGCCAGGGGGTTTCTCACCAAACAAGGCAATAGGTATGCCATTCAGGTCGGGAACGACGGCGAACTCGAGGCGTTTCGATTGAACGTATATATGAACGGGGAGGACTTCCCCGAATTTATACACAACCTGACATCAACCGAGATGATTAACGCCTATATTGCCGACGCCAAGAAATATGGTTTTGATACCATTTTTGTTCATGTTTGTAATAACTGGTTCGACTTCGGTTCGCTCGGATGGGACGAGCACAGCAGTGAAAACCCGGACCCCCCGACTTTTGCGGCATTAGAAAACCTAATCATGATTGCCAGGAACCAGGGGGTACACGTACAAATATGGGCGTGGGGCGACGACAGGAATAATCGATTATGGACGCCCACCGGTGTAGGGGGCATCAATGGCATCCCTGACCGGCGGATTCAACGATATATCGCGGCCCGACTGGGGCCGGTGCCGGGCTGGACCATGGGCTATGGGTTCGATTTGAATGAGTGGACCACCGAGGACGATCTTGAATCATGGGCTCTTTATCTACACCAACATTTCGGGTGGCAGCACATGCTGTGGGGCAGGGCTCGATACAATGACGAGCTGGACGCGAAGTCCTACCCGGACACCCACAACAACGGACAACCGTTCAGTTACGATGACGCCGTGAGCAATCTGGATAGTGATCCGAACCGCCCGCATTTATACGAGGAGCGTTTTTGGTACATGCGCAGTGAAGTCTGGACGATGGAAAATACCCGCCGGGCGATCTGGCATTACACCCTAGCAGGCGGGATGGGTTCATGGTGGGGATTCTATAAGTATGATCCAACCAGTGAGTGCCCGGGTCCTCCATATCCGAACCCTGAACAGCTGGTAACGGCCAATCAATTCTGGGTGGGCCGGTTCCTGTTGGATATGGGGCGAGCCAACAACCTTACCGACGGGTATTGTCTGAAATCAACGACTAACAAAAATTATGTTTTTTACAAGGAAGACACAGACTCTGTCCGGATGAATCTGTCTAGTATGGGAACGGCTTTGCCAGCAATCGCTGTAGATGCCAAACTCGACTATGAAGAAATCAATATAGGCACATTAAGTACTACAAACCAGACCTGGAACGCGTCTTATGTTTCCGATTGGGCGATAGCCGTTGGAGATTTCGATTAGCCTGAACACGTGGACCCAAACAGTAGTGAGGTCTTCTGCAACGGCGCATGCGAAATCCAGATGAAGTGGAACGGTTACCTGCAACGACGACCACAACGGCCGCCCGTTCAAACTAAAATGTCCTCAAGAGTGGGTCATCCCACTGTGAAACGGGGGAGGTTCCTCACAAAGTCACAAACTCGATTGACTTGCAAACAGGCGAATGACTTGTTTGACATCAGGCCGCATGCAGTAACCCAGATGCTGAGCCGAATAAAAGGTGTCCATAAAGGAATTTTGAAATGAGCCTAAAACGTAAATTAGCGGAAGCTATGAATACATACAACCCAGCACTTCTTGTTCTCTTGATTTTCGGTGAAACGTAAATCACATCCCAAAAGGTGTTACGCGGGTACGACACGTTCTGCCCTTTTAAAATGTCCATTTCAATCGCGTCGTTATCGTTGGTAATTCTACGTATGTACTGTGGCGATAAAAGGACGGGATATTTCAATTCGCCGAAAGTCAGGTGTTCTAAAGGAGCGAGGCTGTAGTCTGCGCGTAGAGCCAAGCGAGGATGACAATGAGATGGGATGGGGTGGCTCCAAAAGATGAGCGATTGTTCGTCTCACATTCCGCAGGCCGCCATCTATTTTCCATAATTTCTACTGATAGCGGTTTTAAATATCTAGAAAATATTATTTTTATACTGTGGTGGCACAACCCACCCAATTTCAACAGTGGGTGCTTTACATGTTTATTTAAAAAATATATATTTTAATAAGTTAATTATCTTTAAAAACCCAAAATCACAAGCAATAGCCACTATTCGCCATTTACAAAAAATAGATCTTTTTGCAAAAACACGTGCGGAATGTCAGTTCATGGCATCAAATCCACTCACACTTCTGGGTCTGGTAGCTGTATGGGAACATAGAGGTGACGCATGGCAGAAAAAGCCAAGTGAAGAGAATCTTTACGACAAGATCATGGAAGAGGCTTTCCCATCCCGATAGTCATGAGGATGCATGGGCCCTTAGCTGGAGGGAGCCCATGGGTCAGAGACTCGATCGTCGCAAGTGGTTGGTCTGCCGTTTTTGAGGTCGCAGGCAACGATATTGGCGCTCAACTCAGAGAAATTGACTGGAGAGTACTCTGATTGCATTTGTCCGGAAAGAAGCTCGTATATGTCCATGGTAGCTATTCAGAGTTCGGAAACTGGGGCAACTATATGAAATTGTAGTAATAAAGGAGATGCTTGAAATTTATTGCGGGGAGGCACGGCTGGGACTTTGGGAGACTATCACGATGGACGCGGGGGTCGGGTCGTGTGGGCGGAAGAGATTTTGTGGAGTGGGTCGAAAGACTTAATGCAGAGAAGAATGGAGAGGGGTGGGTGATGATTGAAGTTCGGCCAGCAGGATATGTAGGTGGGGTATGTTTGGATAATACCTTTGGAATAAAAAAGATGTTAAAAATAAAGTAATTTATAGAAAAGTAGTGATAAAATGGCAACTATATATTTGGCAACGTGGGAAAGTAGATTCTGGGCTTGGCTTATTGATATCTTGTTGGTAGGCGCTTTCTCGGATCTCATTGTAGAATCTTCAGGATTTTTTTGGGATTCTGGCTTCACCAACCTGACAGGTTTTGGAGTTAGCGGAGTATTAATATTTGTCTATTGGACATTATTTGAAGGATATAATGGTCAATCTGTTGGGAAGATGGCATTGAGTTTAAAAGTTGCAGATCGGAAAGGGGGGAGAATAGGTTTCGGAGTTGCGGCATTAGAAAGTTTTGGCAAAGCATTTCTTCTGCCATTGGATTGTCTTATCGGATGGTTGGCTATGCCTGATAGTAAGTTGCGCCTCTTTAACAGGATTTCAAGTACCATTGTTATCAAAACAAAATATGAAGAACCCGAGGGAGTGAGATACGTCAAAGAAAACGAATAGTCCCGATTTTATGGCGCCCCCTCGGTGCGATGGTTTTTTATACGAACATGTCCCTATATCAATCGATGGTTTCAGATGTATTAAACGGGGTAAAACCGGACGTCAGGATGCTTCACGACATGGACGACGTGCTGTACGACCGTTCGCAGCTAAACGCTCCCGACACTGAGTTGTATTACATGTACCGTGATCTATCACTGAGCAAGGCGGATCACCAGAGGATTCTTGAGCATCATCTGCGGTATGACATCACCGTGATCCCGCCGGGGATGCTCGGAACGGAGTATGTGAAGACTGCAGGACACGACCACCCTGGCGACTACGGGGAGATCTACGAGGTGCTTGAGGGTGAGGCAGAGTACCTGCTGCAGAAGAGAGCAGGGGATACCATATCTGACGTGATCGTGGTACATGCTGCTGCCGGCGATAAAGTGATCATACCGCCAGGATATGGGCATGTGACGATAAACTCGTCTAATACTACGCTTAAGATGGCTAACTGGGTTTGCAGGGATTTCTCCTCTATCTACGACTTCTTCAGGGAGAAAGGCGGGGCTTCGTACTTCATGCTGGAAGAAGGTTTCATTCCGAATCCAAAATATGAGAATCTCCCAGAGATACGCTTCTTAAAGCCGACAAATTACAGTGAGGTCGGACTTTGGAAAAACAAGGAGATGTACGGACTTGTGAAACAGCTCGATATGCTGGAGTATCTCATAAGACCGGATGGGTACGGCGGATTATTTGAAAGAATACTTGGTTGAGGTGGTATAATCACAGAATATCCCATTAAACGCGGTCACAAACTCGATGATGACTTGATTCGAGAGGCGATGAAGGAATGCTTCGGATGCGATGCGGAGATGGAAGACGGTAAGTTCGTTATCGGTTACAAATCATTAAAGCGGATGGAAGTGTGGATGGACGGGAAACAACTCTGCGTACATACGGAATCGAATATGGATGCAGATCTCGGAGACGTATCAGATGCAAACAGATGCTTTCGGAGATTTCTCGAATCTGCCACCGGATTCACCACAAAGCAACGTGCAAAAAAGATGAAGAAGAGTTAGTTGATCACACCGTGAACAAGCTCAACGCCATGTGGTAGGCTACAAGATTTTCGTGTTAATCTTGTGTAATCCCGTGGTTTTATATTCGGATATCCGCACAATACTCGAGTAAGTACCTAATTCATACGAATGCGTCTTTCACCTTCTCAAATATCCCCTTGTGCTTCTTTTCATCTTTGGTGGGGTTTTTATCCTCGATTCCCTGTAGTTCTGTGAGCAGTTCCCGTTCCCGTGCGGAGAGGTGTGTTGGAACAACGACCCCGACTTTTACGAGCTGGTCTCCTTTCCCGATCCCGTGGAGTTTTGGCATTCCCTTGCCGCGCAGACGGAGGGTCGAACCGGACTGGGTGCCTGCAGGGATCTTCATCCGCACGTCGCCGTGCAGCGTCGGCACCAGGACATCGTCGCCGAGTGCAGCCTGCGTGAAGTGGATCGGAAGTTCATACAGGATGTCATTACCGTCACGCTTGAATACCGGATGCGGATCGACATGCACGAAGATGTACAGGTCTCCAGGGGGACCGCCTCTTACCCCAGCCTCTCCTTCGCCCCGGTGGGGTATCCGGTCTCCTGACCCGATGCCAGCCGGAACATGGATCGAGAGCGTCCTGGGGCGGCGTACCCTGCCTCTGCCGTTGCAAGAACTGCACGGAGATTCGATGATCTTTCCTGCGCCGCTACAGTGTGGGCATGGGGAGGATGTGATAAACTGCCCAAATGGTGTACGTCTCGCTTGACTGATCTGCCCGGTGCCGTGGCAGTACGGGCAGGTCTTCGAAGTTGTGCCGGGTTTTGCGCCAGTTCCCTTGCAGACGTCACACGTTTCCGTGCGCATCACTTCCGCCTTCTTCTCGATGCCTGTTGCAGCATCCTCAAGCGATATGCGCAGGTCATACCTCAGATCCGAACCGCGCTCCGGCCCCCGTCGCACACCACCGCCGCCACCAAAGAAAGTCTCGAAGATGCCTCCGCCCCCACCTACACCACCGCCACCAAACCCTCTGAAGATGTCTTCGAAGTTGATGTTCCTAAAGATATCATCCTGTGAGTACCGTGCATCGATGCCGGCATGCCCGAACCGGTCGTACTGTTTCCGCTTTTCAGGATCAGACAGCACTCCGTACGCCTCTGATATCTCTTTAAACTTCTCTTCCGCTTCCGGCTCCTTATTTCTGTCGGGATGATACTGCATCGCCAGTTTTCGGTATGCTTTCTTGATCTCCTTCTCATCAGCGTCCTTCTGGACTCCGATGATATCATAATAGTCCTTCTTCGTGGGCATGTGACCTGCTACCTCTCTTCAAGATTATACGGTATACACGTACGTTAAATTAACTGTTGTGTT
>DAOUXE010000028.1 GCA_030666765.1 Methanosarcinales archaeon | reverse complement strand
GAAATACCACTTCTCTTGACAAAGGAGGAACTCCTCGACGGTTCCGATGTGTTTCCCATCGAATTTTTAAACATCAAGCAGCACCACACGATGCTTGATGGCGAAGACCTCTTAAAAGACATTGTGATATCAAAGGCGCACCTGCGACACCAGCTTGAGTTTGAGTTCCGGTCAAAGCTGCTCCATCTCCGCGGGGAATATCTACGGTTCAAGGGCAAGGATCTCGAGAGACTCGTCCTTGCAGCAGTCCCTACCCTTGCGCCAATCGTTGGATCGCTCCTGTACCTGAAGGACTTGCCTGCCAGCAGCACCGGGGATATGTGGAGTGCAGTCTCGGATGCTTATGGTGTCGACACGGTTGTTTTAAGAGAGATCTACAATATACGGCGCGGAAATGCTAAATTTAAGAAGGAGAAGGAGCCGTACATCAGGGACATTATTAAGGTACTATCTGACATTGGAGAGATTGTTGATGAATTTGAGGTGATTGAATGAGTTCTAAGAATACAGCACTTATCGTTGTCGCCGTAATCGCAGTGGTTGCACTGCTTACTGGCGGCTGGTTCCTATCGACGTACAACGGTTTCGTAAGTTCTGAGGAGGGGGTTGACGGTGCGTGGGCTCAGGTGGAGAGCCAGTACCAGCGAAGAGCCGACCTGATCCCAAATCTCGTTTCAACCGTGAAGGGTTATGCATCGCATGAAGAGGAACTATTAACAGAGATTACAAAAGCAAGAAGCCAGTGGGGCGCGGCGTCCACGACTACTGAGAAGATGGCGGCTGCCGATACGATGGATTCCGCGCTCTCAAGACTTCTTGTAGTCGTTGAGAATTACCCTGACTTAAAGGCGAGCGAAAACTTCCTTGCCTTGCAAGCACAACTGGAAGGGACAGAAAACCGCATCGCAGTAGAGCGGATGCGCTATAATGATGAGGTCAGGGCATACAACACCATGATAAAGAGGATGCCAGCGGCAATCGTTGCCAACATGTTTGGGTTTGATGAAAGACCATACTTCGAGGCGGAGGAAGGAGCGGAAACCGCACCAAAGGTGGAGTTTTAGAGAGAGTTTTTATGGAGTATAGCTTATAAAACCATGAAGGTCGAACTGAAACGGGATAAGGACAACATTCGGACCGCGAAGAGCATGTATGATGAGCAGTACGTCTCCGAGTGGCACGAAGGGATGCAATCCGCATGTATGTCTGGCACATTCATGCCGGACTGTATAGAAGGAATCAGTTGAAGCAGACGCCTACCAGGACCAGGCTAGGGGATCACTCAAACAATTGATCCACGTACCAACCCGCATCGAACTTCATAAAGTCCTCGTACTTCTGCCCGGTTCCCAAAAACAGTATCGGCTTTCCTGTGATGTGCGCAATCGAGATCGCTGCGCCGCCCTTTGAGTCCATATCAACCTTTGTGAGGATGCTGCCCCCCACCGGGACTATCGCATTAAACTCCCGCGCTCGCTCCACCGCATCATTGCCTGCAACCGCCTCATCAACAAAGATCACGAGATCGGGTGGCGTCACGCGGCAGATCTTCTCGAGCTGGTCCATCAGGTTCACGTTCGTGTGCATCCGCCCTGCCGTGTCAGCAAGCACCACGTCACGGTGCTGCGCTTTCGCATGTTGGACCGCGTCGTAGACAACAGCAGCAGGATCACCGCCATGTTGATGTTTGATCAGTTTTACACCGATTCTTTCGGCATGCTTCTCCATCTGTTCTGTTGCACCTGCCCTAAATGTGTCTCCTGATGCGATCACGACAGAATACCCTGCCGCCTTCAATCTTGATGCGATTTTTGCTATTGTGGTAGTTTTCCCGGTGCCGTTCACTCCGGTGAATATGATAGTTACTGGCTTTGTGGCGTTTGCAATGAAATCGTCAAGATCGAACATCTCCTTTGACATCACTCCGATGAGGGCATTTCTAAGCGCAGTTTCTACGATATCGGATGTATCTGCCCTTACTTTCTTATGAACTCCTACCAGTTCGCCTTTAACGGAATTTATGATACCCTCTGCAACCGGAAGCGCAACATCGCTCTCGAGCAGAGCCATCTCAAGATCCCATAGCGGACCCTCGAGGTCGTTCTCATCGAGAATCAACTCCCGCTCAACGATCAGGGTTTTCGCTCTTTTGACGACACCAACCTTCTTCTTTTTATCCTTCTTCGGCTCTTCTTCCACGCTCGCATTCGCAGCCTTCCGGTCGATTGTGCTGCTGATCGCCTCTTTGACTACGCCGAGTTTATCTTTTAATTTTTTAAACATCAGCTATACGCCTGATCTACCGGCATTGTCTGCGCTTGTTTGGTAGCCTCCGCCTGAATTGCTTGAATCCTCTTTGCCAGCTCGCCCATGTTCTGGTTCATCTGTTCAAGGATCTTTGCCAGCTTCTCCTTCCTGTCATTGAGACGCTCTTTTGCAGCGTCCGAAGACATCTCTGCTGATACGTTCGATCCGAGACCGATGATCGTGCGGTCGGGTTTGACCAGTTTGGCGTGTACGAACGAGCCCGCACCGATTGGAATGAGTGACGCAACTCCGTCTTTGCCCTTGAGTGCATCGATTGCGTTTACGGCACGCTCGCATTCGATGATCGACATCTGGATTGCTTTCATCTGCTCTGCAAGCAACTCGGCCTGCGCCTGATGTTCATCATGCTGAGCTATCAATCGCTGCATGTCCTCGTTTGTAGGTTGTTCACTCATGATGACCCTGTCTCCGAAATGTCTGTTATATCAATAAAATTTCTCTTCAGCCGATGTTTGCTTCCGATGAGCGAATACACTTTCTCGATTGCGTTTTTCCGGTTCTGGCTGCTTACCGTCTTGGTAAACCGCTCTCGACTCGAACCGGCTTTGAACGTTCCGATGACTATAAACTCTTTTGTCATATTATATCACTTCTCAAGAATCTTAACACTTGTATGGGTATCGATCATATAATCGAAATCGAGGATGTCGTACCATCCTTCCAGCTCGAAGATACTCATGAAGCAGACACCGATGAGCATTCCGTCTCCTCCGTGAATGCGATCGATCATCGACTTCAGGGCATGAACATCGACGCTGATCTTTGGCATCGCAAGACCGCCGAGTATCGCTACTGTATCAGCGGAAGCATCGGTATTCTCAGCCATCTGCATGCCATGGCTCGTATACACGATTTTCTTCGCACCATCAAAGTCGAGGTTGGCGACAAACGCCAACTCCTTGCCCGCATCCCTGATAGGATATGCAATCAGTTCTGCAAACGGGGCGCAGAACCCGGGAGTGCCGACAAACGTTATCCGCTTTGATTCTTTGGTGAGATTCCGAAAGGCATTCAGGATGCCTCCGAGTCCTGATGAGGTGCTGATCTCTTTCATTATGCATCACAACCGTGGGTTTCTGGCTACCAGTATAACAACCTTTCGATGGTGCCGGGCTGCCTAGCATAGTCTCATCCGAAACCGGATCGGATATGGATCATTCCTGCTTCTCGATATAGATCGCAGGTCTACCGGATTCCGCAAATCTCCGCTTACCCTGTGGATCAACACCGTCCCCGGCAGAATCCGCGCCCACGACCGCAACTGCGCAGTTAAAAACCCTTCTCGATGAAAAAAGAAAATTCGGAGAGCGCACCCGTTTCATCCACCGGATCGACGCGATCTCATATAGGATTTTTCGGTTATGATTGGGATGTTTTTAACGATTCTAATGCCTGCATAATTCTTTCGCCTTTATCTGGGAGTTGATCTTTCAGGTTCAATGCTGTGTTAAATTCCAGTATCGCCTCTTCTTTACGATCTAATGCTGATAGGAGGAAGCCGAGGTTGTTGTGAGCCTTTGCAAAATCCGGATTTGCTCTTATAGCAACTCTCCATTCTTCTTCTGCTTCATCATACTGTTTCAGATCGTATAACAGAACCCCTATATTATAATGAGCTATTGCATCATCCGGATCTACCCTTATCGCTTCTCTATACTCTTTCTCTGCATCATCATACTGTTTCAGATCTTTTAACAGATTTCCGAGATTGTAATGAGCTGTTGCAAACTCTGGTTTCTGGGCTATAGCCTCTTTCAACTGTTCAAGTGCCTCATCTGTTCTTCCAGCCATCTTATATAGTAATGCCAGCCTCATCTGCTTCTCTGCTAAGTCCTCCGAATCGATTTCTTCAAGCGACCTAATCGCTGTTTCGTGACTTTCTATCGCTTGATCCAAATCTCCACCAAACATTTCCAGCAATTCATCCGGGCTTTCGGAACTCATCGCACCAATCTGGCTATAAACAATCGAAACATCTGTCGGATATCCTTTATCTCTCACTTTCTCCAGGATATAAGCAGTTATCACCAGAAGAACACCATAATAACTTGCAGCACTCGGTTTAAATATTTCCCCTAACTTATCCATCGCGATATCGATTTTCTTCTCCTCGATTTTGCCTGCTCTGATCAATTCGTGGATCACACCAGGAGCTATTTCGATAAATCTTCTCTCCAGGCTCTTGATGTCGCTATAAATGGGTAATTTTGATCGTTCATTAACCTTCTCAACGATGCGCGAATAGTTTGTATCGATCTCAGTCCAGCAGACTGATTCGTTCAAGAACTTCTATTGCTTTTGGTGATGCAACAAATGGGCTGTGATAGCCAACCATTCCATTCTTTATCGATTTTACCAACTCGGTTTCAATAGCCTCAACACTGTTTTTAATCGCATCAACAGATTCTCTCATTATTTTAAAATCTGAACGAAGTTTCCACTTATCTTCTTTTAGATCATTTAATGTCGTATCGACATCCTTCCTCCAATTATCCAGTCCACTCTTCCAACTTCCCAGTCCATCTGATGATTGCAACCGAAGGTATGATGACTGCAATCAATATCGCAACAATACCAATCCAGATTTCCAAGCCGATTCCAAGGAGTGAACTCATCAAAGCACCGTCATCGCGATATTATTTAAGGGTATTTGCCCGGGTTCGAGTTAGTTGAATCACTGCCGCGCCTCAATATAAATAGCAGGTCTCCCCGGTTCTGCAAATCTTCGCTTACCCTGTGGATCAACGCCATCCCCGGCAGAATCCGCGTCCATGACTTCAACTGCGCAGTTAAACTCCTTCTCGATGAAAACAGAAGATTCCAAGAGTACATCCGGTTCATCCACCGATCTGGCGGAGTCTGCGACCTGTTCGTCACTCCATCTCTGCACATCCTTGACCAACGACTGCGCAAACTTCGGAACCTCGCGTGCATGTCTCTTGATCTCGGGATTCTGCATCAACTCCTTCATCAGAGCGCCCATCTCCAGTCTTCCTGACTGCTTCGCCAGAAGAGCGGCCTTGAATGCGGCGTTCTTCCAGACAGGGGATGTGAAGAGCGTGATCTTCCCAGGCTTTATCCCTGTCACCCTAACGATCTCCTCTATGTCTCCAAGCGTGTTTTCCACCAGTTCCTCTGCTATCTCGGAATATCTGTCGACTAAACTTAGATCCGGGACTGGATACTCTGAAAGCGAGACCGAACCGTCGTTTCCTGCCGCCGCCCACAACTCCTCACAGACATGCGGCGTGAACGGAGCCATCAGCCGGATCCAGACGCTTGCGATATCTTTCAGGGATGCTGTACCGCCTCTTCGCTGGTACCACTTAAGATCGTTCATCAGCAGGTAAAATGCGTTCTGAAGCGCATGTCTCGTGCGAAGCACATCGAGAGCCGTGCTCGTTTCTGCGATCCGGTGCTGGAGCCGGCTCATCATCCACCTATCGATGATCTCTGGCTCTGGGCCTGGCTCTATTTCTTGCGCTACACCGCCATCCGGCTCTGGCGTCTCGACGATATCGCGTACGGTGTTATAGAACCGCTCCAGTTGCTTATGCGTGCTTTTGGCGCCCTCGGATCGCCAGTCCGCATCCTGTGTCTGCTCAGCAGCGCCGAGGATGTAGAGGCGCACTACGTCAGCGCCGTAATCATCGATCGACTGGTTAAGCGTAAGCAGAGGTCCTTTTGACTTGCTCATCTTCTCTCCTTCAAGAGAGACGAAGCCATTTACCGCGATCGCTTCCGGAAGTTTATCCTCGGGAAATAGGGCTACGTGGTGGAATAGGAAAAATAAGAGGTGATTCGGGACGAGATCCTTCCCTGATGACCTGATATCGACCGGATACCAGTACTCAAAGTCGCGGTGTATCTGCTCCACGAGATCCCGTGGAGCAGGCGTGCCATCAGCGCTTCCCTCTCCGAGAAGCACATAATCAAAGAACTCGGGCGTGAGTTGTTCTACATTCAGCCTGTCTATATACTTTGAGATGACATAATACGCCATATAAATCGTCGAATCTGCAAGAGACTCGATGAGCCACTCGTTATCACACGGAAGTCTCGTTCCAAGCCCTTTTCTGCGGGCACACGCCTTGTCCTTCAGCCAGTCGATCTTGTTCTCGAACTCGGGCGTCAGTTCATCAGGGATGATTCGCATACGGGCGAGGTGCGCATACACCTTATCCTTCCAGTCCGGGTTAGAATAGTTGAGGAACCACTGATCCCTAACCATCGCAACAACGCAGGTCGTCCCGCATCTGCACACCACGGGCAGTTCGCTGAACTCATAAAAGACGTCTGCGAGGTTCTCTTCGATGAGATCGCGTGTCAGGACGTCCTTTATCTTTGAGACCGGAGTCCCGCTGTATTTACCTGTATTCTCCTTAAGCACCCCGTGGTGAAACTCCCTCCTGTAGACGAGTTTTGTAGCCTTCTCTGCAAGCGGATCCGACTGATCCTTAACATCAAGTTCCTCCACAATCTCGACAGCAGGGAACTCACCCATCCCAGGAACCTCGATAAGCGAGATCAGCTCGATGTCCGAGAGATCGAGGATGCCATATTCGATGAGTTCAACCCCCTTAAGGTCCCTTAGCGCCAGATAGTCATAAGGCGCATGTGCCGGAACGCTCATCACGACCCCGCTTCCGTTTGCAGGATCAACAAAACTTGCAGGCAGGATCAGCGCATCATGCTCGATCACCGGATTTCGGACAGTCTTTCCGATGAGATCCTTCCCGCTGATCTCGCCGGTCTTTTTAACTTCTTTGTCGGTGTAGGTAAGTTTCAGGTACGCTTCCTCAGAAACGATCCACTGCTCGGAATTGACGCCTACTTTAGCATACACGACATCAGGATTGATCCAGAGGTTCGTAACACCGAATACGGTTTCAGGGCGGAGCGTCGCGCACGGGAGAATCCATCCGTCCGGTGCATCTGATCCAACCGATTTGAGTCTGAACTTGAGTAATGTGTAATCGAGGATGTTTGCACCCTCCCCGTGGAGAAGATCATGATCCTCTACCGGATTTTCATCATTCGGACACCACCGCACCGGATGCGAGCCCTTGACGACGTAACCGAGGTCATACAGTCGATTAAACTGCCATTCAATAAACTTCTTGTAAGCAGGATCGATCGTTGTGAACCTCCGTGTCCAGTCGATGGAGAATCCCACCTTCCGCATCACAGCCTCTGCCTCCCTGCCGAAATATTCGGCAAGCGATTCAGGAGAGTCAAGCGTCTCAAGCACGTCTGCAGGGATGCCGTGCAGTTCGGTGTAGACGCGCATGGTTTCAGGATCGCGTTTTGCGATCAATTCGGCAAGACCTATGAGCGGGGTGCCTGTTGCATGAAAGCCCATCGGAAAGAGGACGTTTCGTCCAAGCATCCGCTGGTATCTGGCTATAACATCGCCTATGGTAAATGTTCTGGTATGACCGGCATGTAAATTTCCGTTTAAGTATGGATATGGAATAGTTATGAAGTATTTCTCTTTACCGGATACCTCTGGCTGGAATATCCGTTCTGCGTCCCATCTTTCCTGCCATTTTCTCTCGATCGTCTGTGGATTGTATTGCATATCGACCAGAGGAATTTGAAACTCGGCTGTACTTTAAGATTTCTTACCTGCTGGGGTGTCAATTCATCTGGCGCTCTGGTTCTGACTTGTATGCTTTTGGATATTTGGGGCTTGGCGTGGAAGAAACGAGGCGTGGGTTAAGCCCCATCCGCGCTACTCCGCAATGAATTCGGGAGCATCCGCGGGCTAGAGGTCGGGTGTGGGGTGAGCGTGGACGGATGGGATAGAATGTCAAAAAGCACGTAGCCAGCAGTAAGCAAAATCCCTATTAAATGCTATTAACACGCTAAATGCTCTACAGCAATTCCCGCTCTCTTATTTTGTTTTTATCCAAGCTATCTGAAATCATACCGCCGCTCGTTGTTGATTTGCCTTATGACATGGCGAGTAGAAGCACGCAATATCATAAAATGTTTACGAAATGGTAAATGAACAAGCCTTCGCTTGTATGCGTTTACAGCCATAACGGGAATTGCTGAATGCTCTACATCTCTGTTTCACTAATCCTCTAATATCTCATCCTCTTCTGGAATTCTTGAATAGTAGAAAACAATCTTATCTCTCAATTCAGATCTTGCTTGAATGGATAATTGTAAAACTTTCGATTCTATTATTGGGGCATCTTCTGGTTTTAGTTCTTCTGGTCTTTTTATCATTGCACATTTCATTGTATAAATATCTCTAAAATTTATCATATAATATGTTATCTCCCGTCCTCTCAAAGTGTATTTTTTGAATATTTCATTTTCTTCATAAATAAAAAGATTCAAAAGAGCGTAATTTATTTCTTCTTCTAAATGTCTTTGTTGCGCCTCCAGAGAAAATTT
>DAOUXE010000008.1 GCA_030666765.1 Methanosarcinales archaeon | reverse complement strand
GTCTTCGGGAACGCGAACGAGGATGACACGATAAACATGCAGGATGTGACGTATACCGAACTGATCATCCTCGAATACAGAGACGAGACAGAGCTCTCAGATGCCAAGCATGATGGCAAGATCAACATGCAGGACGTAACTCAGATCGAGCTTGTCATACTGGGAAAAGAGAAGGAGCTTACACTTATCGACTCTGCGGATAGAATCGTAACTGCAAAGAAGCCAATAGAAAGAATCGTCGTCTTTTACAATAGCAAGTTTGAAGCGTTGCGAATACTCGACGTGCCGATAGATCTAATGGTTGGTCGGACTGATCAGTTTGATCCATCGTTCTTTCCCGAATTAATTGACGTACCAAGCATTGGGTCGGGAAGGTCTCCTGATATTGAAAAAATATTGAACCTGAATCCTGATACGGTCATTGTAAGTGCAACTACGCGACACAAGTTGAAACCATTGGTCGATCCATTAGAATCGGCAGGCATCACGGTGCTTGCTTTTAAGTGCCGAACTCCGGAGATTCATCGAGAGGAGCTGGAAAAGCTTGGATACGTTTTTGACAAAGAAGATGAAGCCGAAAAATATCTTGACTGGCGTGAAAACATTCTGAATTCGATCAGAGAGAAAGTAGAAACGATTCCAGATGAAGATACACCGAAAGTCTATTTTGAGAGCTATAAACCCTACCACATTTCTTCCACGTATGCATTTATCGAAGAGGCAGGTGGTAAGGATATTTTTGCTGGTGAACCTGGTAGTTCTGTGGACCCTGAAGCAGTGCTAACACGAGACCCTGCTATTATTGTCAAAGCAAAGTATCCGGGTGGCGGGTATGATATGGATGCGGATGATGTAGCAGAACTGAAAGCAGCAAGAGATGAGATGATGAACCGATCTGAGTTGCAGAATGTGGAAGCAGTTAAAGATGGGAGGGTTCACATAACCACCGTTCATTTTTTATCATTTCTCCCGTATAGCGGATGCAGATACTTCGTTCAAAATGCATACCAAGCAAAGTGGTTCCATCCAGAGCTTTTCGAGGACCTGGACCCAAGTGCGATTCATCAGGAATACCTGACAGAATTTCAGGGACTGGACATTGATCTGGATGAGCACGGCGTATTTGTGTATCCGCCGCTGGAGGAGAGTTGATGGGAATGAATAAAAAGGAGCTGATGAATATGAAAATAAACATATTGTTTGGAATATCCATGACAATGCTCTTGCTTGCACTGCCCGCAGCAGCATCAGACCACACGCTCGGCGTCTACGGGAACGCGAACGAGGATGACACGATCAACATGCAGGATGTGACCTACACCGAGCTGATCATCCTCGAATACCGCGACAGAACAGAGCTTGCAGATGCCAAGCATGATGGCAAGATCAATATGCAGGATGTGACCCAGATCGAGCTCGTCATACTTGGGAAAGAGAAGGAGCTAACGCTGATAGATACCGCGGACAGAACTGTTACGGTAAAAAAGCCGGTAAATCGTATTATTTCCGGATATTTTGGTTATGATGCTGAGGTGATGCGAGCATTCGGAGCACAGGATGACATAGTTGGCGTGAGCAACGTTCTCATCAAAAAAGAGATCTATTTCCCGGAGCTCAGTAAGTTACCAAACGTTGGATGTGGTGGTGGACGGACCGGAGTGCCAGATTACGAGGCGATACTCAGCCTAAACCCGGACCTGGTAATCTTTTCGCCATCGAAAAAAATTGAGGGATGGGCTGAAAAGCTTTCCAGTGTCCCGGTAGTCGGTCTTGCTTTCACCACACCGGATGCTATGAATGGGGAAGTGATGAAGCTTGGTTACTGTCTCGGTAGAACTGATGAGGCAGAGTACCTCATCGATTACTTCCTTGATATGTACATTGATATCATCAAGACAGGGACCGAAGGACTATCAGAGGAAGAGAAACCAAGAGTCTATCTGGAGCGTACGGATAAGCCTTACAGCACTTATGGCAGTAAAAGCTATGTTCAGCAGGGGATAGCTATAGCAGGTGGAACGAATATATTTGCCGATGTAGAAGCCGGTCAATTCGTTGCGGATCGTGAAGAGGTGATGATGAGGAATCCTGACATCATCATCAAATATGTGAGTGGAACAAGTAATCCGGAGGCGATAGGGTATGGTGTCGATGATCCTTCGATGGCGACTGCGATACGAGATGAGATCATGAGCCGACCCGAATTGGCTAATGTTAATGCGGTGAAGAACGGCAGCGTTTACATAATAGAGATGAGCATGAACCTTGGACCCAAGCATCCTATAGCCAAGGTGTACTTTGCAAAGTGGATCCATCCGGAGCTCTTCGATGACCTGGATCCCAGTGCGATTCATCAGGAGTATCTGACAGAGTTTCAGGGGCTGGACTATAATCTGGATGAGCGTGGAGTATTCGCGTATCATCCTGAGGAGCATCCGGATGGAAATTAAGAGCATGACATCAGTAGAGCGCAGAGAAACGAGCATGAAAAGAGAGAGAAATAGTATAAGGTGAAATAGAACATGCTACAAGAACATAAACACGAGCAAACAACAGAACCAGGGAACAACAGCCCCGCAGGCTTCATGAGACCCCTCATCGGCGCATACGCGCTCCCCCTGCACGGTATGACCGCAATCCCGGGAAAGATCTCTGGCGCTCTGGTGATCACTGACATGATCGAAGATGCCGTCCCATTGATCCACGGTCCGATCGGATGCGCTTATCAGAGGAAGATCGATCCTTTCAGACCTTTTCAGGTATTCTATGATACGCCATGTACCAATATGAACGATGTGGACATCGTCTATGGCGGAGAAGAGAAGCTCGAAGAGGGGATCAAAGATACATACGAGAGGTATCATCCGAATCTGATCGTTGTGATAACCACCTGCCCGAGCGATCTGATCGGGGACGATTTCGGGTCGGTTGTAGAGGCGGCAAGGAGCGACGTTGGTTGTGACGTTATCTACACGACTGGAGACTTTGTAGGGAGATCAAAGCCGATCGGGCAGCAGGACACGCTCTATGCGATAACAGATCAGATGCTCTGTAATAAGTCGCAGGGCGGCATGGATGACGTGGGGCGAAACGTTGGATCTGTGAATATATTCACATATCAGGTGCATGGCATCGGGTCAAAGGTAACAGAGATGGCTTCCGTCTTGAGCGAGATTGGGATCGGGATAAACAAGATCTTTTTTGATCACACGGCTGTTGCGGATCTGTACGATCTTCCGAAGGCGGATCTGACCATAACCAATATGAAGATGGTCTGGACCGAGCTTATGAAGAGACGATTTGGTGTTGATCACTACGAGCTCATGTCGTTTGAGAGATACGCAAAGACCCGTGACATGGAGTTACTCAGCCCGTATGGGATAGAAGGCGGTGCAAGGGTCTTTATGGAGATTGCAGAGCGGTTGGACATGGAGGGTGAAGCAGAGGAAGTGATTTCCAGAAGAAAGAAGGATGCACTACAGCGACTCTCAAGGATCACAAAAGACCTTGCCGGCAAGAAGGTTGTCGGCATGAGTCCCGCATTTCTGCGTGACATGGGAATGAAGGCGAGTGTGATCGTATATCGGACGCAGCGTCTGGTGAAACGGCTCACGGAAGATGCTATACATGAAAGACTGGATATAGACGTTGAGCTTGCGAGAAGATACGGGTCAGATCCGGAAGTACTTATAAATCCAACATTCGAAGAGGAGGTACAGGCAATCAAGAGAACAAAAACCGATCTGGTTTTTTCATCTGGCGCTACTGCCCACAGATACAACAAAGAGGGCATAAAAACTTTTAATTTTATGGATTTCATGCGTTTTAATCAACGAATTGGCTTTGACGCATCAATTGAACTCGCAATCCAGCTGAGAGGGGCGTTCAAGCGACCCCAGCGAAAGAAGAATCCACTCCTCGGTATGTTGGAATACGACCCGCAAAGAACCGGTCTGCCCAAACACTGGGCAGCTCTTGCGGATGTCTTCGGCAGACTCAGAGAACCTGTGGTGGGTGACAAGGATTCAAATGAGGTGTGTGAGTTATGAGTGAAATGAAAGCAATCGGAGTTTCGGATTTCATGGAGAAGGGTTATGAGTCTTTGCAGGAACGAGAGAAGGAACACAGGGATGCGATTCACGATATGTTCCGTGACAGAACATTCCATGGTATTCACCAGAACACGACATGGCAGCTCCATAGATACGGGATAAACTGTAAGCTATCCGGTTCTATCTATGCCGTATCCGAGATTACGGGTGCGATACCTCTCATCCATGGACCCGCCGGCTGCGCTTTTCACCAGCGATTAACACCCCGCAAGATATATGCACCCATCTCTGATATGCCATGCACAAATCTTGAGGAAAAGGCGACGATCTATGGTGGCGAGGAGGAGTTGCGTTCCAAGATAATCGAGACATACCACAGGTACCATCCGGACCTGATCGCGGTTCTTCCGGCATGCGTCTCAGGGCTTGTCGGGGATGACCTGCAGGGCATAATCGCTGAGATCGATCTTCCATGCGATCTCCTGCACGTTCCATGTGAGGGCTTTGCCCACAGGAGCAGGCAGTCGCTCGATTTCATGATGAAAGAGCATCTGAAAGCATGGAAAGACCCCACAATCTTTCCGTTCCGTGAGATCAGAGGCTGCGGTCATATGGAGGTGATGCTCACAATCGTTGACCAGTTAATGGAGGAGCAGGATGTAGTGGAGCACTCGGTTAACATCGAGACCTTTGGCGGCAGGCGCACCTTTGGATATGCGAGACAGCTGGAGGAGACAAAGAAGCTCTTCGCAAGTATGGGTATTACGGTTCAGACATCGCTTCTGAGCTGTACGGTTGATGAGTTGAAGAGAGCACCTGCTGCTGAACTGAACATCGTCGGGCGTGGTCTCCGCTGGGCAGAGCAGATGGAGAAGGAATTTGGCACCAAACATCTCATTCGAAGGCGGTTCTTCTATTCAGGGCTCGATGGTACCGACCGGTTTCTGATGGAGATGGCATCAAAACTCGGTATGGATGGTGCGGTAGAGGAGGTTGTCCTGCGAGAGAAGAACCGTGCACTCGAAGAACTTGAGAAGTACGGTACGATCTTTGCGAATTACGATTTTGCCCTCTTTATGCAGGGATTCTTCTTCACACCTCATTCGGTGCAGGAGTATCCTGTGGACTATAACATACCACTGAAGTACCTCTGTCTTGATACACGCCGGCTGAAGGAACACAACGTCTCGGACGAGACGATCGAGGGTATCATCAAGCAAACCGGCGAACTCCTCGATGAATGGGACATTGACGTGGAACTCGTTCTTAACCCGACGCTGGGCGAGCTATCTGATGTTGCGAAGAAGGTTGACTATGTCCTTGGTCGTAGAAATACTGCGTTACTGTATGAACAAGCAGGTATCAATGTGTTAGACACCTCAATTGGCATCCATTCATCGCCATTCGGGTTCGATGGGAAGGTCGAGTTTGCGATGAATCTTCTGAGAGAGATGAGGCGAGACCATACTAAGAGAAATACCATCGTTTCACGGCTCAATTACGATGAAACGTACTATCCGATGCTTGCAGACTCAACATCTTTAGCCGCCAGAGAGATGTGGTCAGGGATGTGGTGTATGAGGGGCGGAGGTGACGGCAACGATGGAGATTGCGGATATGGTGGATCAGGCGTTGGAAGGAGACCTAAACAATGGCAGGAATCATAAACTGGAATGAGTTATGGAAAGTGATGAGGTCCGGGTACTACCGGAGAAGTGAAAACCCGGGCAGCAGGTGGGACGAGCGAGCAAGGAGGTTCAATGAGTCCGCGATGCGTAACAGAGAGCGTACCGAGAAGCAGCTGGCAAACCTCGAATTGAAACCTGATTACACGGTTCTCGATGTTGGTTGTGGCACAGGAAGGCTCGCAATCCCGATTGCAAAGCGGGTGAAGGCTGTTACTGCGGTAGACCAGTCAACGGGAATGCTAGCGTGCTTACAGGAGAATATGGAGAGAGGGGGCATAACAAACATCACATCCATCAATAAACGATGGGAAGATGTTGAGCTGGGTGTCGATCTTGAGCAGCACGATGTGGTTCTGTCCTGTAACTCGCTCGGGGTGCCCGATATACAGGAAGCAATAGAGAAGATGGATGCCGCTTCAAAACGATACGTCTATATCATCTCCTCTGCTGGCAGATGGATGGATGGCGATATGGAGGCGATCCTCGGCAGAAGAAGCAGATCACGGGGTATGATGGATTATATCTTCTTCTGCAATCTTCTGCACGAGATTGCGATCTATGCGAACGTCAATATCCAGGATACCGAATACGAGCAGCACTACGATAGTCTGGATGATGCTGTAAACCGATGGAAAGAGATGCATGATGTTCCGGAAGATAAGGAAGATGCTTTGAGGGCGTATTTATCCGGAATCCTGATAACAGATAGCGAAACGGGAGCGCTCTCCTTCAAGCGTAAATCAAAGAGCGCTACGATATGGTGGCAGAAAAATGAAAATACTGATCTGCGGTAAAGGCGGCAGCGGAAAGAGCACAGTATCATCACTGCTTGCAAAAGCGATGGCAGGTAAGGGTTTTGACGTTCTTGTGATAGATACTGATGAATCAAACTATGGACTGCATCGCCAGCTGGGCATGGAACTGCCTGATGACTTTATGAACTTCTTTGGTGGCAAGAAGGAGATGATCAAGAAGCTGATGGAATTCTTCAAGAACGCAGATGTTGAGAAGATGGAGTCCGAATCAATAAACATCTTTGATCAAAGGTGGGGATTCGATGATCTTCCTGAGGAATACCTCGCCGAAAAGGATGGAATAAGACTCCTTGCCATCGGAAAGATTCATGACTTCGGAGAGGGCTGTGCCTGCCCGATGGGTGCTCTTGCAAAGAACCTGCTCGACAATCTGGATGTGACCGAAAAGGAGGTTGTGCTCATTGATACCGATGCGGGAGTTGAGCATTTCGGCAGAGGCGTTGAACAGGGATGCGACGCCATCCTCGCGGTCGTTGACCCGTCTTATGAATCGCTCAAACTCTCTGGAAAGATCGATAGCATGGCAAAGGGCATCGGAAAGAAGATCTACTTCGTTCTCAACAAAGTTGACGATGATGACCGGGATATAATGCTCGAATCACTGGATCAACTGAATGTCGTAGGAGTGATTCCAGTGAACAGGGATGTCTTCAGGGCTGGTCTGGCAGGTGAAGAACTCGATCTCAATCTGCCAGAGATCGAATCGCTTGCCGGTGAGATACTGGGAGGTGACTGAAAATGGCATTGAACCTACAACTATTGGTTGGGTGTATCGTGGTACTCATTCTCATAGCGATGGCTGTGAAGATCACGAGGCAGTATGAGCGTGCTGTGGTATTCCGGTTCGGAAAGTTACTCGGCGAGAAAGGTCCCGGACTGTTCGTGATCGTACCATTCGTGGACAGAATCGTTAGGGTTGACCTCCGTGTGAGGGAGCTTGATGTGCCAAAGCAGACCGTGATTAGCAGCGACAATGTCAGCCTTGACGTAGACGCTGTGATATACTTCAAGGTAACAGACTCATGCAGAGCTATTGTGGAGGTTGAGGATTATGAGGCTGCAACAGCGCTCCTTGCCCAGACGACACTCCGTGATGTTCTGGGTCAGAACGAGCTTGATAGTATCCTCTCTGAAAGGGACCGGCTAAATAAGACGGTACAGGAGCTACTGGATGTTGCAACCGACCCATGGGGGATGCGGGTTGTTGTGGTCACGATGAGGGATGTTGCTCTGCCAGAGAATATGCTCCGAGCGATTGCAAGGCAGGCAGAGGCAGAACGGGAGAAGAGGTCGAGAATCATCCTTGCCGAGGCTGAATACCAGGCATCAGAGAGGATGAGTGAGGCTGCAGCATTCTATGAGAAGACACCTGTTGCACTGAAGCTGAGGGAGTTTCAGACGTTAACCGAGATTGCAAAGGAGAAGAACCTGATCGTGATCTCGAGTGGAGCTGAGGGAGGAGATGGCGGTATTGGCACAACCGCTGGTCTCACCAAAGCCTTCACCGAACGGTAGCGGTAAACCAGGAAAATGGCAAAAACAATAAGACGCAGGGGAACACGCACAGGAAAGAAGAGCGCGATACAGGAGGAGCACAGCAAGCGGATCGGGATTAAGATCCTCCTCATCTTAACCCTCCCGGTTCTTATATTCATCATCACCGGGATATCGGCAACGCTTGGATCCGCAGACTTAACGATATGGGATGCTTACTCTGCAATTCTTCACAGGATCTTCCCTGAACACTTCTATACAAGCTGGCTCTCTGATATCTGTGTCTGGCATCTGAGGCTTCCCCGCATCGCATGGGCTATCACGGCAGGCTTTGGTCTCGGCATCTCAGGGGCTGCGATGCAGGCGATACTTAGAAATCCACTGGCAAGTCCTTTCACGCTCGGGATCTCGTCAGGTGCAAGTTTTGGTGTCTCTCTTGCGATAGTTCTCAATCTTGGCTTCTTCGGAGGGATGTGGCTCATAATAGGGAATGCGTTCATCTTTGCCATGCTCTGTTCCGGTCTCATCCTCGGACTCGCATCCATCAGAGGAGCGACATCCGAGATCATGATACTGTGCGGGATTGCGATGAACTATATCTTTGGTGCTGCAAGCAGTCTATTCAAGTACTTCTCAACCGATCAGGAGCTTCGAGAGATGTCATTCTGGGGGATGGGCGATCTTGGTGCATTCTCATGGGAGGAGCTCAGGATTGTTATGGTATTGATTGCGATCGGCAGTTTTGTGCTTCTCAGGAAAGCTTGGGACCTCAATGTGATGACCGTTGGAGATGAGACCGCAAAGAGCCTTGGCGTGGAGTCCAACCGGATCAGAGCGATCGTGATGACCGCATCAAGCCTCCTGATCGCAGGAATCGTGGCATTCACAGGAATAATCGGATTCATCGGACTGGTCGGTCCGCACATGGCACGTATGATAATCGGTGCGGATCACAGATTCCTGCTTCCGGCATCAGGTCTCCTTGGCGGCGTGATACTCCTCGGCGCAGACACCGTTGGAAGGACGATAATCGCACCGATCATTCTCCTGGTCGGTTCTGTGACATCGATGCTCGGGGTTCCGTTCTTCCTGTACCTGATAATGAAGAGGAGGAGAGAGTACTGGTGAGGTGATTTGAATGGTTATGATAAAACTCGAGACGATCGATATCGTCTTCAGCTACGATGGAAATTCAGGTCCAATGATCCTTGATGATGTATCCATCCAGCTTGCCCCGTCAAGGATACTTGGCATCGTTGGTCCGAATGGCTCTGGCAAATCCACTCTCCTCAAATGCATAGACAAGATCATACAACCGGATCATGGAAGCGTGCTTCTGGATCGAAGAGAGATTATGAAGATGGGCAGGATGGAGATTGCCAAGAAGATCGGCTATGTGCAGCAGACAATCTCTCGCGGCTTTCCAACCTCTGTCTTTGATACCGTTCTGATGGGTAGGCGCCCGCACCTGAGCTGGCGGAGCGACGAGGATGATGATGAGAAGATCTGGGAGGTTCTGCGACTGCTCGATATCGAGGACCTTGCGCTCAAGTACTTTGGCGAATTGAGCGGTGGTCAGCAGCAGAAGGTCTTGATCGCACGAGCGCTTGCACAAGAAGCAGAGGTGATCCTTCTCGATGAACCGACGAGCAACCTCGACATACTGCGCCAGTTTGAGGTGATGGACATCATACGGGATCTCGTGAATAAGAAGCTCGTCTCTGCAATCATTGCGATTCATGACCTGAACCTCGCATCAAGGTACTCGGATAAGATAATCATGATGAGGAGGGGAAAGATTGTGAGTGCGGGTGAACCTTCTTATGTACTTACCGCAGATAACATAGCGTCTGTCTATGGTGTCGAGGCGATCATAAGGAAACAATCCGAAGCGCCGTACATCATACCAGTAGGACCAATCAAGACGACGATGAGGCAATGATTTGGAATACACGATTGAGACGCACGATCTGACAAAGAGGTTCGCACTACAAAAAGGATTCACCAACTTTTTACGACACCCCTTCAGAAAGGATGAGATGACAGCCGTTTACGATGTGAACCTCAAGATCAAAAGTGGCGAGCTCTTCGGCATCCTCGGACCGAATGGCGCTGGCAAGACCACGCTCATAAAGATGTTATGCACACTGATTCTGCCATCTGTTGGAACCGCTCGCGTGAACGGGTATGACATCGCAAAGGATAGTGGAAAGGTCAAGGAATCGATTGGTTTCGTCACTTCTGATGAACGGAGCTTCTACTGGCGGCTGACAGGCAGACACAATCTCAGATTCTTTGCATCTCTTCACAATTACTATTCTGATTGCGCGGAAGAGAGAATAGATGAGCTGTTGAGCCTCGTTGGCATGAAGGAAAGGGGCGATGATAGGTTTCTCAGCTATTCTGCAGGAATGAAGCAACGGATGGCTATTGCACGTGGACTATTGAACGATCCCGCGGTTCTCTTCATGGATGAGCCGACGAGAGCACTGGATCCGGGTGCGGCACAGAATGTGAGGAAGTTTGTTAAGGAACATATCACAGGGGACGAGGGGAAGACCGTTTTTCTATCCACACACCACCTTCCCGAGGCAGAAGAGTTGTGCGACAGGATTGCGATCATCAATGAGGGCAGAATAGTGGCGGTCGGGACGTTAGATGAACTGAAAAGCACGCTTGATAAACCGGACCCCGGATTGGGTGACGTCTTCACACATTACACAGGCAAAGAGTTTGAGAGAGGGGCAGCACCAAATCACGTTTATCAGGGGCGTAGGGGGATGATGGGTGGCGGTAGACCGAGGGGGATGAGATTTTGATGTACAAAAAAGCGATTTCCTTCATAATAAGGGATCTGATACTCGCAACAAGCTATAAATTCGAGTTCTTTCTGAGATTCTTCTTCATGCTCTTCTCGATTCTGACTTTCTACTTCGTTTCCAAACTGGTCGGGGGTGCGGGAATGGCGCATCTTGAGGCTTATGGCGGGGACTATTTCTCCTTTGTGCTGATAGGCATAGCCTTTTCAGGATATCTGATGACTGCGCTCAGGAGTTTTTCAGAGAGCATCCGGGGTGAGCAGATGATGGGCACACTGGAAGCGATGCTTGTTACCCCGACCGATACCTCGGCAATAGTAACGTTGTCCTCGCTCTGGAGTTTTATCTTCATGTCTTTCAGGGTTTTTATGTATCTTGTGATCGGTATTCTGCTGGGTGTGGATATGAGCAATGCAAATGTCTTTGCCGCTCTGATAATTCTCGTTCTAACGATAATATGCTTCGGCAGCATCGGCATACTCTCTGCAAGCTTTATCATGGTGCTCAAGAGGGGGGACCCGATAAACATGTTCTTTATGAGCACATCCGAACTCTTTGGCGGAGTGCTCTTCCCAATCTCGATCTTGCCCGAGTGGCTTCGGACAATCTCGCATCTTCTGCCGATCACATACTCGCTCAGCGGGATGAGACATGCGCTTCTACAGGGCTACTCGCTTTCAGCACTGGCTCCGGAGATAACCGCACTCATAGTCTTCTCGGTTGTGCTGGTACCCATGGGTTTACTCTCGTTTAAGTACGCGGTCAAGAGGGCGAAGATAGACGGGAGTCTTGTTCAGTATTAGTCGATATGAATATCAGGCGGAATCTCTGCTGGTTCATGTTACGATATTGACCAAAAGTTTTAAGTTATGGAAAGACCAGTCATGGTATGCACGCGCGGTATAACATGAATTGTGCAAATATGCAGGTAATGTAAAACCAACTGGAGGTATGGTAAGCATGCGTGAACCGGGACATGAACATCCATTCCATCGCCCACCACAGCACTGGTTTCCACAGTACGAGTATGGATCTGGCTATCACGGATACATACTTCCTCTGACAATAGAAGAAGAGTTTGAGATCCTGGAGAAGTGGGATGCGATAACCGAGAAGTGGAAGATGATGGTGGACAAAAAACTCGCGAGAATACCTAATATGATCAGAAAGCCGCAGAAAGAAGCATGAAGGTGGATTGTGGTATTTGTTAAGCGGAGTTTTTTTTATTTCCGACGGTTTTGAAACGAGAGTATTCGATTGACAAGACCCCATCAGCAGGGGCGTAAACTAGGGTGATGAAAGGATGTGTATACCCCGTACTGAATTGGTCCCATTTTTGTTTCATTTTAGTACTGGAGCGAAAGCATCTTTCCAATTGGATTGAACCGATTGCTACTGGTTTTTCTTGCACCGTGAAAGAATTG
>DAOUXE010000013.1 GCA_030666765.1 Methanosarcinales archaeon | reverse complement strand
CTTACAGATGAGGAAAATATCGAGGTAGAAGAAGCTAAAGGGTATATAGACGATATTATAAGCGAACTCGAGTATATATCTTTGGATGGAAACGTTTCAGACAAGCAAATACTCACCATTTATGATGAATACCGAGAACGACGCGGACCAGGAAGTTCACCGTTAGGAGATGGTATTGCAGATGTGATGAAACAATCCGTGATGGTACTACCGATTTTTTTAGTTGGTTATGCTATACATGCTGGTATTCAAGAACTTGAACCCATTATAGTTTTTGCAGAAGTTTGTCTGGCTCATCACCTATTAAATAAAGGTGCAGATAAATTCTAAAATAAAAAATGAAAATAAAAATATTATTAGATTCAGCAACCAAACAAAAGCTACTATCTCAGAACAAATCAATCACCCTCGACTGGCAGAATGATATAGACAAAGGTGTTATTATTAAAAATGAGGGAATGGGTATTAATTTATGTTATTATGCAGTTTTCAACGAGGATAATACCTTTGAATACGATACGTTTGGTATAGAGGAGCGAGAAGGTAATTGCGTGTCTGTCGTTTTGAATCAGGAAAACGAAATATGCTTGTTAAAAGAGTATCGTTTCATGCCCGATAAGTATTTTTTAAGTTGTCCAAGGGGGTTTTCCGATTCTCAAAATGAGAAAAGGATAGACTGTGCTTTGCGAGAAGTTAGAGAAGAAGTTGGTGATTTTAGAATCATTGATACTGTTGATTTGGGGAATCTTTATCAGAATACAACTTTTTTCGTAAAACCAATAGGTGTTGAGGTAGTTAAAATTGAAATAGATAAAAAGATAGAAATCAACGAAGATCAGCAATCTGAAGACATTATCGCTGTTGCATTTTACAAACCCAATGTAATCAAAAGAATGATAAATGAAGGAGAGATAGAATGTCTGATAACTTTGGGGGCATTGCTAAAATATTTTTCATACGTTGAAAATAAATAGACTTAACCGCCGCGCGGTCATATCCGCACGCCAGTCTTCTTAAACTCCTTCTCACTGAAAAGAATCGTATAATCAGAAATTCCGGTAGCCCGCGAGATATCGTGAGCGGTATGCTTGCATTCTTCTCTTGTTTGGGCATGGATCATCGCGTACAGATTGTAGTCCCATTCCGGGTATCTAACGCGCTCGTAGCAGTGCGAGACCTCGCCAAACCCTGCCATCACGGCTCCGACCTCCTCGACGCGGTCGTCAGGGACGTTCCAGACGCACATCGCATTCGCAACGATCCCGAGCACGCGATGACCGATCGATGCCCCGAACCTGCGGATGACGCCGCGCTCCACGAGCGCCTCGATTCTGTCGATCACCTCTGCCTCAGGGATTGCAAGTTTGAGAGCAATCTCCTTGAAAGGCTCCGGCACGAGATCGATCCCATCCTGTGTCAGTTTTATCAGTTTCAGATCAAGATCGTCCATCTTTCTCACTTCGCTCTCCTTGCACCACACCTCAGACCTCAAACTTCACTCCTATCTTGAAGAGCCGTGTGACCGGAAGTTCGAGGAACGGATGCCCAAGTGCTTCAATTTCGCGGACCAGCTCGTGTAATCGCTCCTTACTGCTTGCTGAAACCGTAAACCAGATGTTATACGCACCAGGGCGCAGGTAATTGTGTGACACCTCATCAAAACCGTTGATCCACGAGGCAACACCATCGATCGCATCTTCTGGCACCCGCATCGCGACAAGCGTGCTTGCGCCACCGAGTCCTTTTGTATTTAGAATGGGGCCGATTTTCCGAATTACACCAATACCTGTGAGTCTCTTGAGGTGATCGATGACCTCTTGCTCGGATATTCCGATCTGGTCCCCAAGCGTTCGAAAAGGACACAAGTCCAGTGGAAAGTCCAGCTGGATCGAGTTTATCAGTTGCCTATCGAGATCGTCGAGTTCAAGTTCTTGCGTCATCGTCATGGAATCTCTTCATCCTGCGCCGATACACCCCATACCGGTCTTCCGGCGAATATCGGGCAGGACACGGGTTTACTGCGGCAGCACCACACGTGGGACAGATCGCTTTTAAGGTGTATCTGCCACACTCGCTGCATTTGAGAATCTTTGACTTCACGCGAACCTTCCCCCACTCACTTCACTCCTCGTGCCTGTGGAATGTACCTTCTCCACCCAGACGTCCTATCTCATTGATTGCGCGCTTTGCAGATTCCTTAAGGGCCCTCTCTGCCAGTTTGTAATCGGGCGCGGTGACGTGGATGCGGTATCTTGGCGCGCCTACATAGCTGATCTCAAGTGTAACGTAATCCTCCTCGGCGGTTGCAGCCACTGCAAGCGATCTCTTGATCATACCCACCCCATCGGGGACAGGGCATGTCAGGTCAATGAATCCTGTGATATCAACAGACGGGATCTTCACGTTCTCGATTGCGACCTCCTCGATCTTGGTGGCATATTCATCCTCGATTCCGGCATCGATAAGCACAGACTTGTCTGATATCACAGTCTCTTCAAAGGCGTTATACAGACTGCCAAACGAGTCGAGAAGCGTATTTATAATCTGCCGCTCTACAGTCTCATCACCTATCGCAAAGCTGAGCCATTTCTCAGCGCGAAGTTCACTCTTCCATTCCTGGATCTTGTCTCTGCGCTGGTGTTCATTCACATCCTTGTACGAGAGATCGATGTGACCGCGCTTTGGGTTTACTGAGAGCACTTTGCAGACAATCTTCTGCCCCTCGCGCAGGTAATCCCGGATATACTTCACCCAACCGGCAGCGACCTCCGAGATGTGGATCAAACCTTCCTTTCTGTCGTATTCGTCCAGTTCTGCGAAGACTCCAAAGTCCATCACCTTTGCAACAGTGCAAACGACCAGATCACCCTGGCGGGGCCACTCTCGCATAGTCTCACTCCAGAACCTCGAGGATCTGGGTCAGTATTTTTGTTCTGCCACCTGTCGGTTCTGCAAGCACCTCACCGCAGACTACGCACTTAATCTCGGTGCTTGCGTTTCCAAAGATGACCTGTTCGTTCTGACATTTGCATTTGACCCGCAAAAACCTGCTCTTTGGGGTTGGTATTATACTATTATTCATTGTGATTCCACCAATTCAAATTTGGCTGCTCTGAAGCACTTTCTCACATGTGCCTTTCCACATTCACTGCACCGGTATCTGAGATGGATCCGCTTGGTGGGTTTGTCGCCACCAGGGACCTTTGAAAACTTCCCATTGTTCCCGATGCCGCTTTGCCGCTTCTTCTGCCGCACGATTCTGGTCATGGATGATGCTTTTGCTGGCTTCACCCGTTCGACTTTGTGTTCGGTATGCTTCTTGCAGTAGGGGCAGTGGGTTTTAAATCTTGCTGGCATTTTCATCTGGTAACTTCACCTTTTGTCTGTTTTATAGTAACTGGCACTACTACCCTGCGCTTGCAGAGTACATTTGCATTTAGGTTTGGCAGTATCACCACATCATTCTTTGCAAGGGTATAGTGATAACTGTCCGCACCCATAAAGGTTGGTACGTCTTTCAGCACGCGGACGATCGTATAATCGCTAAGGTTGCCGTTGTCATGATTTTCATGAGCCATGTGGACTGTAGCGGTCTCTTCGCACGCCTCTGAAACGTCCTTGACGCGGTCATCCACATCTTCCACGGGTTCCATACGTTCCTCCGACCGGATATCTTCGGTGGATGTCAGGGTTGAATTACCTATAACCATCCTCTCGATATCGGACCATCCCTTCCGCACAGATGCAAGCACCGAATCATACATATCACGCTCGACCGGCGCCATCTCACCCATGTCATGCTTGATGCCTTTGATCTCTGCTAGTATATTGGATGCTGCGAGATTGACGATCTTCCCCACCCGAAGTTCGAAGATGCGCTGCAAACGATTTTCCGCGGTCTCGAGTTCGTCGGCGAGGAGTTGTGCTTCCATCTTGGGGGCGGTCTGTTGCTCTTCTCGCAATCCATCGAGATATGCGCGCACATCCGCATAGAAGTTCGGTTCGAGCTTTGCAAGTTTCGATTTTTGCTCTCTTGTGAGGATATTGCGCAGATCTTCAAAGTCCATGATGCCTATCTATGCCAGCGTTACTTCAATCTGGCGACAGACTCCGAAACATATTTATAGAATCGGTAAGGGTTATTCAACATCTTATGATAATGTTGACGAGGAGTCTACCATGAACAAGAGTCAATTATTTGCATTGTTGATAGTGATCACCCTTGGACTGATCATAGCCTCGGTTGTATACTATGATTCGAACGCATCGATCGAGATGGAGCAGTGTGGCGGCTGTCATAATTCTGATTATACTCAGAAGATGGCAGGTGCAAGTACCTGGCCCGCGGTCTTTAATACAATCGTCCCTGATCACAGAGGCGAGCGTGCAGAGCCATGTACGGAGGGGTATGTACGCGGATGTACGGAGTGTCACAGTCCCACACATGGAAGCAGGCAACTGCATGTGGGCATGACCTCTTCCGAGTGCTCGCGCTGCCATGGCATGCCTGTTGCGCCGATGTATACGGAATGCGCGATGTGCCACGGGGACTACCAACATGCAGATTCCGGGATAACCGGTGATTGTATGTCCTGTCATCCTGCACATACGACAGATACCAGTGCTGGCTGCGGCGACTGTCATATAACGGAGTACACCGAGCTCATGGCCTCTGGTGGCGGACACGCGACAAAGGACACCAGTTATGATGCCCTCCGCCACAAGCTGAGCCCGACCACATACAGTTACGAACAGTCGTTGATCGGAGATGGGTGCTATTCCTGTCATAAGGATCATGCCGAATCCAAGAGCTGTCTGGACTGTCACACGCTGGAACATGGTTATGGGCTGGCTGATTGTCAGACCTGTCACAATCCACATGCGCCGACAGTGATCAAGTTCGGTGCGATCGTGACCAGCGACCAGTGCATGCTCTGCCACGTGGATACCGCGCAGGAGTTCATCGATCATCCGACACTACATGCGGCCATGAACTGCACGGACTGTCACATCGAGCACACCGGATCAAGAGCATGTGCCGATTGCCATGCCGACGCACACAGCGACATCGTCGTGGACGTTGACTGCATGACCTGTCATGAGAATGGACATGCACCGATATGAGTGAGATCTGATTCCGCCGGATTCCGGCGGGATTTATTTATTTTTTGTATGTGATTACCACAGGATTACGCAGATTTCCACAAGAAAGTATGAAAAAGTGAGATATATAATATAAAACTAAACGTAACTACTCAGGTACCTAAAACACTATCGGGGGACTTCACTATGCAGGAACTATCCGGGACATGGAACATACTGCAACCAACAGGGAATTTAACCGCAGAGTACGCAGAGAGGCGCAGAGTGGAAATAAACGGTTAAGCACTTCTAGCGTTCCTCTGCACCCTCCGCGGTTATTTTTCTTGCCAGAAAATATAGGATCGCAATCGGGAGACCGATCAACATACCTGAGTAGTTACAATTTTTGGTACATTCGGAATTCCCTAATCCGCTCCATCATGGTTCGGATGCAGCCAGTGCTGAATCCTGAATGCGATACTCTGCAACCATCTCGTGATAATCATCGAACCAGTAGGCGTCCGGATTGCGCTTGAAGACCATGAAACTCCCGACCTGCTCAGGATCAGGCGATTGGTGATACCTGAAAAAGATGTGTTCGTCAGTCATTCCCGCGATCTCGATCTTCCCGGTCGAATGCGACATGATCAGTTTGGCACGCTTGGCAAGACCGGAACAGTCCTTGAATGATCGCTGAAAGATCTGGTACGTCTCCTCGACCGGAATGGCAAATGTCCTATTGCCTGATGTCGGACGACACTGGAAGACATAGTATGGAACCGCGCCGATGAATGACAGTTTCTTAAACAGCGTAGACAAAGTTTCGGGATCGTCGTTGACCCCGCTTATCATTGGCGTCTGGTTGGCGATGATGGCACCGGACTTGATGAGGATGCGAACCGCCTCGATAGATGCGTCCGTGAGTTCTCTTGGGTGATTGAACTGCGTCATTATGTAGATCTTCTTTTCAGCGGTGCTGTATCTTTCTATCAGCTCCGGCAGTGACGGGTCATCAAGGATCCTGTACGGGTTAAACGCCAGCATCTTGGTACCGATACGGATAATATGAACGTGCTCGATCTCTTGAAGTTGTCTTACCAGTTCTTCTAGCCGTCTCGTAGATAACATCAGCGGATCGCCGCCAGTGACAAGGATGTTGGTCAGTTCCTTGTGCTCACGGATGTACCGGATTCCATCGGTCACGTCACGGGTAACCTCATCAAAACCATCTGTAAAAAGCCGTTTCCTGAAACAGAACCTGCAATAGCCACCACATACGTCGGTGACGAGAAGAACCGCGGTGGACCCATATTTATGCTGCAGACCGTGAACCATGGTATAGGTGCTTTCATTTGAAGCATCTAACTTACCCCATTCATCAAGTTCTCCCATGTTTGGTATTATAATACGCCTTATCGGATCTTTGGAATCGTTCCAGTCTATCAATGACAAATAATACTCGTTTGTACGGAAAGCAAACTTTTCGGTGACGTTTTTAAGTGCAACTCGCTCATCCTCGTTAAGTTCACGTATTTGATCAAGTTTTGTAAAGTATTTTGGAGTTCTCATTCTCTCATTCCTTGTTTTTTTAAGGCATAACACGCCAGAAAGGCTACACTTTTACGTAAGCAGCAATACTTATAAGTTTTTACCATCTCTTGCTCACGAGATGCATCTGACACCGCGCAAGAGGTATTGCAGAATGATCAAATAAGATTCATGCAATCCGTGTAATTTGTATTATTCGTGTTTTATCTGCAGGGATTCCTGTAAAAATAGATTAAATTGTGGATGCGAATGTTTGGATAGATGCCATGAATCTGAATAGGGTTATTACGATGTAACCTCAGCTTATCAGACAATAAGATTGATTGCAGCTACCGATGCGCAAAATACGCGACGACTCGTCCCGTGTCAACGCTATCGATCCGTACGAACCCGAACCGTTCGAATTGAACGACATTTCCCTGTTCATCGACGATTCCGGTCTCGCCAACGCCCTCATACATCCGGTCAGGCGCACGCACCACCACTGACACATATTCATCCGGCACCCAGTGGATGATCTGGTACCGTGGTTTCTCGCAGGTCGCGCACCATGCCTCGTGGGTGCCGCCGATGCATCTTGCTACCAGCGGTTCGGTGCTCGTGATCTCGACATCGTACAGATTCTTGAGCCGTAGTTTATCGCCTGCTTCGAGACCTTCGATGTCTGTTCTGCAGACATAAAGGGTGGGACCAGCAGGAATCTTCCGAAGATCGTCCCGCCCGGGATGATATTTCGGTGTTGCGATCACATCGGGAGCGCCTAAAATCTCCATCCTCACAGGTTCCCAGACAAAGAAATACCGGTTCGCTGCCGGATCAACGATCTTGCGGTTGATGGCGTAGAGATTGTCGAGACTTAAACTGATATCGGTCTCAGCGATGCCGAGATCGATCATGAACTTTCGGATCGCTGCTGCTGTGATACCGCGTCTTCGAAGCGCCCGGAGCGTTGGAACGCGCGGATCATCCCAGCCTGTATATGTCCCGTCTGAAATTGCCTCTGAAATTGCGCTCGTGCTGAATCTTCCGAATTCGTGGATCTTCATCCTACCCCAGTGCATGGTCTTCGGGTACTGCCAGCCCAGATAATCGTAGACGTATCGCTGCCTCTGCTCGCTGTCCATCAGGTCCTTGCCGCGTATGATGTGAGTAATGCCGAGAATATGGTCCTTGATTGCGGATTCAAAATCGAGCAGCGGCCATACCCTAAACCGGTCGCCGATCTCGGGGCGCGGGTGCGGGGCCAGAACGATTCTGAATGCTGCCCAGTCGCGCATTGCAGGATCCTTGTGCTTGATATCGGTCTTGATGCGCAGCACCGCGTCACCCTCGGAGTACCCGCCATCAAGCATCTGCTCCCAGTGTTTGAGATTCACGTCCACGTCAGTGTCCCGGTGGGGGCACGGCTCGCAAGCATCCTTGTATCGCTTGAATTCGTCTCTCGAACAGGTGCAGACGTAAGCTTTGCCCATGAGAATCAGTTTCTTTGCGTATTCGTAGTACTCTAAAAGGTGATCGCTGGCGTACACTACCCGGTCAGGAACCGTGCCGAGATATTCGCAATCATCAAGGTACCAGGTATAAGCATCGAGCATCGGCGCCTTCGTCTTCGGATCGGTGTCATCGAACCTGATTATAAACTCGCCGTGATACCTGCGCGCATACTCGGAGTTCACAACGATTCCGCGCACGCTTCCGATGGTGGCAGGCCCATTCGGGTTCGGCGCAAACCGGAGCACGGCTTTACCATTGACTTCGAGATCAGGAAGACCGGTACTCGGCTGCTTGCGTTCGTGGATCTCCTCGATGAGATCGGGCGCGAGTTCTCTGAGTCTCTGTTCCCATGACTCAGGATCGCCTGTTAATCCATACAAAACTTCTCCTACGAGAGATGCCACCTCTTTCGCATCCTTTCGCATATCCGGATGCGCTCCAAGAACCTTGCCAAGCACCGCGCCTGCTTGTGGGGGTTTTCCATACTTCACGGCATTCTGAAGCGCGTATTTCTCTACCAGTTCTCTCGTCTCATCAATTTCCATAAAATAGCCCGACTCGGATTCGAACCGAGGTGCTGGGATCCAGAGTCCCAGATGATTGACCGCTACATCATCGGGCTGCGATTCCATATAAGGGGGGGTGGTGATATAAATTCTTTGGTTCGCTTGTGGCTGGCTTGTAGCGCAGTTCACCAGTTATTCACGATTCCCAGGTCCGGACAACACCATATAACCTAACACTCCTGCCGTATCGAAAGTTTAATAATCCCAAAACAAAGTTTGGAAAGATTGATGGATCATTCAGGAGAGCTGCCGCATGAACACAATGGACGCACTCGACAAAACACTCTCAGACCTGCATAATAAGACCGCAATCGAGGTGAGCGCGATAGTGAGTCGAAATGGAGTACTGATCACAGCGAATGCGCCAACCGATGCGAAAACGTTCGCGGCCATGGCAGCAACGATGCTTGGAGCCGCGGAGATCACATCGGAGGGACTGGATCGGGGGATGCTTGACCGTATGATCGTAGAGTCGCGCCACGGGCGTCTGATTGTGATGGGCGCGGGCAAGAAGATGCTGCTGGCAGTAATGACCAAACCGGACGCGAATCTTGGAATGGTACTGGCAGAACTCGGAAAAACCATCGAAGGGATTGTTGCTATTGTCGAGTCTTCTTAACGATCCGGGTAGATAGGTAGATCACTCAATCCGAATAACATCGACCTCGTCGCCTTCATCGAGTCCTTCCAATTCCTCCCGGATTACAACAAAGCCATTTGACCCTGTTACCGAACTTAAGATGCCTGCTCCGGATGTCATGACCGGATGCGCCACACCACCAGTGACCCGTACCCTTGTGTAGGTGCGGTATCCTATCTTCGATGCGATCTTTGCGTCGAGACGTGCGCGCATCAACCGATCCGGCATCAGGGGTATTCGTGCCAGTTCCATGATCGCAGGACGCCCGAACTCAAGCAGGACGATCAGACATGCGACAGGGTATCCGGGCAGCGATAGTACGGGAATCGCGCCAGTCTCGCGCTCCGTCTTGCCGGTCGTGTCGATCATACCGAGCGCGGCAGGCTTTCCCGGGCTCAGGCCGACGCCGTGTACCAGCAGGCGCCCGAGTGATTCGATCGCGCCAGGCACGTAGTCCCGCGCCCCGACCGAGGTGCCGCCGCAGAGGATGATTGCATCGCAGTCTGCAGACGTGCGAATCGCCGTCTCAATCAGATCGGGATCATCGATGACGATATCTTTGTAAACCGGAATCCCACCCCATTTTTCGACGTAAAGACCGACCATAATCCCGTTCGTCTCCCGGATCTTGCCAGCCCCACCTCCCGGTTCGCTCTGCATCGGGACGAGTTCCGATCCGGTCGGTATAATTGCGACCCTCGGACGGGCATATACCTGTACGTGGGATATGCCGATCGTGCCAAGCATTGCAATGTCACACCCGCGGAGGTGATGCCCGCTTCCAAAGACAGTGTCGCCATGGCAGACATCCTCGCCGGTCATGCTGACGTGCTTGCCTGGGTGCACTGCAGAACGGATCTCGACTATCCCACCACCCTCTGTCGGTAACGGCTTTGCCGTCGACGCCGGAGGCGTTATGGCATCCTCGATCATGACCACCGCGTCCACATCATCCGGTACTGGCGATCCTGTGTGCACACGGATGCAATCGACACCCTCCCGAAGTAGCACAGGATTTGCCGGCGAGGCGCCGGTCGTCTCTTCCGCACGGACCGCGTACCCATCCATCGCGGCACGCCTGTGATCCGGGAAGTCGACTGCTGATACGATCTCCTCTGCAAGGACTCTGCCCGCAGCGTCTTTTATTGGGATGCGTTCTCGCCGATTTATTGGGGTGATATGTTCGAGGAGTATCTTCTTTGCAAGATCGACACGGGTTCGCTTCTTAAAGACCATGATGCACCATCTGAAAGTT
>DAOUXE010000022.1 GCA_030666765.1 Methanosarcinales archaeon | reverse complement strand
GCTGCCCCTCAGCCCGGACGCCGTCCCATTCCGGACTCTTCAGAAGATTCGTGATCTCGGTTGCGCCCATCTCCCGGTCCGGACGGACGCCTTTCTCATGCAATCGCGCCTGCAACTTGCGCTGTCGCAACGATCAGGATACCCTGCTTCTTTGCAAGATCCAGAGCCCAGTCAAGATGTCTTAGCTCGCTTCCGACAATGAGAACAGGGCGCTCTGTCCGCTTGATCGCTGCCGCAACGCTTGCAGAGGTTGCGACCTTCCTTCTACCACCACCCTTTCTTCGCTGTCTTCTTCTCCTTCCGCTTCTCAGCCACTCCATACATCATCGCGCCGCCTCTGCATGCAGTAATGCATGCGGGAATGACCCATCCGTATGCAATGTATCGCTCACAGTACTTGCTTTACCACCACGGTACCATCAGCAGGCGGTACTCCAATGTCATGTCAACTGCGATTCGATCCTTCTTAGAGATTCTCTTGCCAACTCAATACCCCGTTTTGCAGGGTCCGTTTCAGTTTCAAAGAGCCGATCTTTTAAAGATTTTGGGAAAAATCTTTCCTTGAATTCTCTCATTGAGCGGTACTCGCGCTCTTTTTCGTTATTCTTTTTCATCGTCATCCTCCATATAATAATTGGAAAAGAAATGGGGGTTTAATTCGGGCTTAAAGTAATGCTTTCTCTTGATCCAAACAAACCCATCCCCTTTCGAGATTACTACAACATCGATAGGTCCACCAACTGTTTCAGCACACATTGTGATTTTTCGCTTGAACGAAGTTAGGTGCAAGCGCAACCGCAGTTTTATTCATAATCGCAATTTCTGCAGTCATGTTTACCCTTGATGTCCTCTGTTGATTTATAGATTTCGCCAAAACTTAAGCGTTATTCAAGTTTTGCGGTCATCCACCCTTGCGCAGCCGTACCTTCACCAAACCAACCACCTCACACCTCAGCAAGCCCCTCAGCGACCCCCGCGAGAAACTCGCCCAGCTTCTTCTCACTCAGATTCGGAAGCGACTGGTCAGCATTCGGCTGGTGCCCCCGTGCCAGCGAGATCGCCTTGGGGTGTGGCGCAAAGTGCTTAAGCGCGGAGAGCATCTGGGCTTCCATATAGTACAGAACATCCGTAAAGATCACAAGATCATGCTGCCCCTCAGCTCGGACGCCGTCCCATTCCGGACTTTTCAGAAGATTCGTGATCTCGATTGCGCCCATCTCCCGGTCCGGACGGACGCCCTTCTCACGCACCGCACCTGCAACGTGTGCTGTCGCAACGATCGGGATATCCTGCTCCGTTGCAAGATCCAGAGCCCAGTCAAGATGCCTTAGCTCGCTTCCGACAATGAGAATCGGACGCTCTGCCCGCTTGATCGCTGCTGCAACGCTTGCAGAGGTTGCGACCTTCCCGAGATGCGGACCCGGGACGTTTGCACACTGGTATGCTCGTGTCATTGTTAGACCTCCTCTACAGGTACAAGCCTGGTTGGATCACCTATTGCCTTTCGTGCCTTCCAGCCGACTTCTTCCAGATACTCCATGATCTCGGATTTCATCGTGATCGGGATATCTTGCTCCTTTCTCACAAAGAGATGCAGGTCCGGAGGGAGAGTTCCCATATATCTCTTGTATAAATCGACGTAGTTTGAGAGTTTGATCTGTCGCCCCTTCGCATTGTCGCTCGGTCGGATGCAGAGCTTAGCAATTAGAACGATCGCCTCTTCCATCGTCTCCGCAGGATATGCCAGGTGTTCGGGAGCGGGTTCGCCCTCCGTGACCTCCCCAGTCCTTTTGTCGTAGAGTTCCCAGCCGCTCAGCTCCTTGTTGCTGATGTACGCCCGCCTATACTTTGATCCGTGCGGACCAAGAATCACAGGGATTCCCCACCGATTGGTGCCTGTGCCGATGGATGCTGCTTTCTGGCTCATAGCACCCCACGCGACGCCACATGCACCGACCTTGTTTAGGATGTAGTCAGCGATCTCTGCGAAGTTTCCACGGAGTGGGATGCGAGCAAAGATTGCCGCGACCTTGATTGCGGCACCGATGACATGGGCATTTGCAACGCACGATCCAATGTTGACAACGCCGCCGGCATCAAATGAACCTGGATATTTTTCATAAAGCGTCTGTCCGTCCTCGCAGCGATACATCGCCATCGCCATCGCAGAACAGCCCGTTGCAACGACAATGTAGTTCCGGCGTGCAAACTCTTCAGCGATCTTTGCAACCTCAACCTCGCCGTTGGGGAAGTTGCTACAGCCGACGAGTGCAACGATTCCAGGGATCTCCCCGAGTACGAGTGGGGCGCCCACCTTCCGAATCTCAGTATCAAGTACAGGTCCTCTTCCAGCCCGCATCGTGTAGGTCTCGCCAAATGCAATCTCCTGAGCGGACTTAAGAATCATGCTGATGATCGGAAGCTCTTTCTTACATTCGGATTCACACCTGCCGCAACTCATGCACGGGCTAAAGAGGTCTGATAGGCCACTGAGATCGCCTTCCTTTGCTTTGATCATCGCATCCTTAACCGGAAGGCTGTTCGGACATGCCCGGTCGCACCAACCGCACTTGATACACTCCTCTGCAAGCTTCTGTACTTCATCGAGTTCTGGTAGGTGGTTGAGTGCATCCCTCTTCGGTTTAATCTTTAGAGCAGTTTTTGTGATCACCTTGGCTGCTATGAGCGGATCTGAGATCAGAACCCCTGGCGCGTCGTTCAAAAGATCCTCTACGACTTTGTTGGAATCGCTATTCGTAACATCCGGAAGATTGTAGCATATCTTATCGGTTGTAAGGATTAGTGGCGCTCTGGTCTTCTGTGCCTCCTCCAGAAGATCGGTCCTCACGCACTGCTCGTCCAGGACGATGACATCAGCAATTCCTGAGCGCACAAAGAATTGTTGCATCGATAATGGACCGATGACCTTTGCAGATGCGCTGTATCTGCTCGTCTCAATTGCGGTACAGCAGATTCCACAGACCTCTATCTTGTCGGAGAGTCCTTGCTCCTCGATGTAATCGATCGTTGCAACACTTACAGCTGGGTAATGCCCAATAAAAACGATGACTGGCTTTGTCCGGTCAACCGAGCCGAACCCGAAATCAATGAGCGCAGCGTCAGGGTCGCCTTTCGGGAAGTCGAATCCAGCGATCTGTGCAATGTCCGCAACTTCCTTTGCGAGGTTGTCGATCATCGAGACGTGCAGCGCCTTTGACTCGAAATCGATGAAGGAACCTTCCTGACCCGTGTGCGTCGATGAGAGTACATGAACAAGTTGCTGGTTCACATAATTGAGTACCTCCTCGAGGTCGCCAAGGGTCTTTGGTCTGGTGCCAACGACGGTTCTGATGATCGGCGCCTCGACATCGATGTAAGGGCCGAGGTCAATCGGGTGATCCCTTCCGCGCCATCGGATCAGTTCATGCAGCACGTGGTTCGCATGTCCCGCGTGCGCTGCTGTCCCGATGCAACACGCGATCGTTACCATGCGCGCCTGCTGCGCTTCGATACCAATTCCGCACGCGCCCTTGCGGTTCTCTGTGAGATCACATTTTCCATAAGTGCAGAGACAGCACATGTCACAGATCGGTGCGTAGAATGGTGGAAAGTCCTTTAACAGGCGGTGATCCCAATTTCGAAGCGATAGGATGCCTGGTTTTGGTGTGGGACCCATCGGCTCCCACTCCTCTTCAGCAAGCTCCTCTTCGGTGGTGATTTTACCGATGTTGATCACCACATTCTCCATGCCGTCGAGTATGAATCGTCCGTCTTTGATCATAAATAGTCCTCGTTTTGGATTTCTTTGATACGGGTGGTTGATGTAATAAATATGTTTGTACGCGGTCGCTGTGCAAAGGTTTAAGTGGGATCGGTAGAGATCAAGTACTCCATGGTGTTATGTACACTGCTTGTCCGGATAGTGTAGAGGCCTAGCATGGAGCCCTGTCGAGGCTCCGCCCCGGGTTCGAATCCCGGTCCGGGCGTTTTCATAATCTATAGCTCAGCACCGATGACGGTTTTGGTCGCGGTTACGCTCTTATTCTCTCTGATCAGATCGACCAGTCTGTTAAGCGTGCTCAATCCCTGCACCTCAATGACAGCCACGAAGTCGTACTCACCGAACACGTGATACACGTCCTTGATACCGTTGAGATCGCACAATTCGTTGTAGGTAGCCTTTTCCTGTCCTGGCACCACATTAATCATAGTAACTCCGATTACCATTATTTAAGAACTCCTGTTTTTCTTATGCATAATGCACCAGTTGTACTCTACTTCACCGCATATATTACTGTTGCGCGGCCGTTGTATCACGATGAGGCGTTTACCGGTATCATGACCGACGCTCCATAAGCATCCCGACCTGAGTTACCCATGCTTCGAGTTGCACCCGCTCATTGCTCCCTCTGATCAGGTTTATATCGGTATCTGCGAGAAGGATTGCAAGTTCTGCGAAAAGAACGCTGTCAAATCCCTTATTCTCTATAACCCTGCGCAGCCGATGCACGATATCGGTACCACTTTCCTCCATCAGCAGATCATCGATCCGCTTCCTCGCTGCTTTGAAATCCCCTGCAAGCGACGCATGTAATAGTTGCAAGATTCCTTCCGGGATGCGCTCGAGATCGACCTCGTAGACCGTGTTTGCAGTGATCTCACGGTGCTCTATGGATGCGATCTGGAGCACCATGATCGCAAACGCAAGATCGCCGTCTGCCCCATACACGATTGCCTGAACCCCATCATCGGTGATGGGCGCGCGCTCTGCCTCTGCGATGTAGCGGATATGAGCGGCGACCGCATCATCGCTTGCGCGGTCAAAGAAGAGATTTAAACTCCTCGACCGCAGCGCAGGAATCAATCTGGGCAGATGCGTGGTGGACAGGATAAATCGACAGGTGTGGGCGTGCTTTTCCATGATACGCCGCAGCGCGTGCTGTGCATCCATACTCAATGCCTCAGCACTATCGATGAATAACATCCGGAAGTCGGAATCAAGGGAAGCCATTCCTGCATATTCATTGATGACCTGTTTGAATACCGCGATCACGGTTTGTTTTATCTTCTTTGGATCGTCGGTCCCGATGAGTCTTGCAAATCTTGGATCTGACACAAGATACTTCTTGCCACGGTCAAAGAAGTTGGATGCATCGAAGATTGCAATATTGTTCTCCCACTGATCCCCATAGAGTGCTCTGGCAAGTATAGGTACCGTTGACCTTTTTCCGGTGTTCTTAGCGCCATATAACACCAGATGTGGGAGATTGTTCGATTCGATCAGATGTTTCAGGGTGGATACAATGTGTTCGTGCCCTACGATATCATCGAACGTGCAAGGTCGGTATTTCTCGGTCCAGATCACCTGTTCCATAACCAAGGGATTGTGTGCAGGGATATTAAGATTATAGGGGTGGTGGGAGGGGGTACCACTTGAGTACCTACACCAGTCGCAGTTCATTTCATGATCGCATCCGATCGGTTGGAGTTGGCCGGTCCGATATCCAAGCGCTGTAACAGTGCCCGACGGTACCACTGCAAGATTAGAATATACAGCACGATCTTCTTTTGTATACCCCTTCCACGGCACGCGAAACCCAATCACAAGTTTCCCGCGCGAAGGACGATTCTGGTCGAGAAGATGACCGCGCTCGCTGTGGAGGGGATCAGGGGCATCTGAGATGGGGGGAAGCAGTTTGAAATTTCATTTGATATTTTCATCATAAACGTGGAGAAGAATCGTCTTTTATATCATTATGTCTTCGAACCCACCTATTAAGACTTTTAAAATCCTCTATATATCTATTTTTTGGATATGACCCTCTCGCTACAAAGGATGGGTGAATAAATGGGATGCACCATGATCCATTTGCGTGTACCGGCCGATTGTGCATTGATATAAATTTATTACATTTTTGATTCAATACAATCTCAGTTGATAGTCTGCCAAGCGGGACGATGACATCGAAATGAACCAGACACATTTCATGCTTTAAAAATTCGTTGCAATTATCTAATTCCAGCTTAGACGGGTATCGATTATTTCCCTTATCGTTTTTTGGGTTACATTTCACCAGATTAGTTACGTATGCTCGAAGTTCGTTTTCGTTCTGCACTAACCCATTTGGTTCCATACTGATTCCAGAAGATGAAAGCGCTAGTTGAAAAAGTCTGCCCGATGAATCTTTTGTGAATGGAATTCCAGTGGAATCGGCGCCTAGTCTGCCCGGCGCTAAACCGACAAAGAAAATATTTGCATCTGTGAATCCATATCCCGGAACTGCTCTGCTGCGTGATTTAACTAGATTTTCGCATTTGGTACAGTGTTTAACCCGATTTTTCAATAACTGAATTTCAGTCGTTTTTGAGGTACGTCTCATAAAATTTATCCCAATTGTTTTCGTCGAGTTCTGGTAATTCGACGCTTTTACCATCGATTTCACAGGTTATTTCTTGAGGATTTTTATGTATAAATTTGTATGTATTCTCTTTTGAAACAGTAGCTACCACATTAAAAGTCAGAACAAATTCTCGTTGTTTTCCATCTACAGCACTTCTTAATATCATTATATACGTATTTATTTTTCTTCTAAAATATTCCTTAACATCTGCATGAAACTCCTCTATGTCTTCAGGTTCAACGCCGCCAGGATAACGGAAAGTGATCGAATATTCAATATCATCTTTTTCAAATTTAATGATTTTAAATCCAGTTTCAGGGGTTTTCATGAAAAGATCAGCCAATTTAGGCCTACCCCATTCTTGCATTTCGTCGATAATTCTAAGTAAAAATGATAAATCTAATTTTAAATGATAAATGAAATCACAATTGTGTGAGGCAATTGAACGTAGTATTCTCTGCCTGATTAAAAATTGCTGCGCATCATCGATTTTCATTGATCGTCGTCTATCTATACTAAAGTCAGTTTCTAAAAAATACACCAGGCTTTTCATTAGAACTACGCAACTTTCAACACCATGATCCCATTTTTCGATTGATCGAGAATATTTAAAATAATATTTAGCTTGTGTGTGGGTGGTATAATATAAACTACCGTTTTCACCGCACAACGTTAGGTCTGACGAGATTAATCTAATTATAAAATCGTTAAACGACTGACTTTGTTGAGATAATATATAAGAAACGTCTTTTATGTTAAATACGCTTAGCATATCCTTTAATTGATCATGAATTTTGTGGACAACTTCTGTGGGGTACCCCAAATCATGGGTCAATGAAGCGATGCACCACATTGCTTCTTTTTCCTCGGCTGTAATTAATTTTGACTTTATTATCTTTCGTTCGTCGTTCTCTATTTTAACTTTCAGGTCATAGATTACGCCATCGTTGAGCTCCAAGGTTGCTTTTATATCTATCTCATCAAACATTATCTTGGCTGAGTTTTCATCCTTCTTGATGCAGATGGTTTTCTCGTCATCGGATTTACTGATTTCTGCACCTTTCACCCAACCAATGCCATATTCATTCTGAAGGTACCTTAAAAGTCTCTCGTTATCGTCACCAGGAATCTCTCCCCATCTGAACAAACATAATTCAAGTTTATGGTCCATTACATCAATTGAAGAAAAATCATCAAGATGATCTCTTACGAGTTTTTCCCCAAGTAAAAATACCTTAAAAACATGTGAAACGTGGTCTCTATAATACTCGCCACTACCGTATAGAAGTTTTTCAAATTTACAATACCTGTCAAAAAATTCACCCAAATCTTCTATGCCGTAATCCCCGTCATCATGAAAACATTCGCGATCATCTTTCGATTTTAAAAAAATTATCGCGTTTGCGACCAAGTTTTTCCAAATACTGATCAATTTTTCTTTTTGTTCAAAGAATTTTTTGTCTGTAATAAGGTCTGCGATCGATTCTTTGAGTCTTGAACTTCTTCCGATCCTTTCATATTCAGGTTCTATATTAATAAAAGTAATTTTTTCATAATTATCTTTAAACCAGTCAATCAAAGTTTTATCCTCAATAATATCTGCCATTAATCAGTCTCCTTGTGTGATCGATCTATCTTATCAGTTTCAGACCTGATGAACCATTGTGCAATACAACCATTGTTATGGCCACAATCGCCCGTGCAGTATCGGCATGGTCCGCCTTTGCTCAAAATATCTCGCGACACCGTAAATCCATATGATTTATTGACGATATATTCCAGTCTATTATCCTTAACGTTGTTACGATTCATAAAACTCTTAATCCATTTCATACCTACGCAGGGAAACATAAAACCATCGGGGCGTATGGCTGCCTTCCCCATACCAGCCGTGCAGTGAGTGCCACTAACCAATCCTAAATAATTATAGTGTGCACCAACATCGATTGTTATATCGGATTTATTTGTCAGTTCATTAAGAATTTCACGTAACTCCAGCACTTCGTCCGGTCGAAGATCCAATCTATCCTTATATTGTGCTCCGCGGCCTTGCGGCACGAATCTTAAGATATGGATGGATTTCAGTCCGATCCTTTTCACGAGTGAAACAATGGCTGGCAAATCTCTAAAATTTTCACGTACGGGAACGAAATGAATATCAATAGATAAACATGCTTTCTGTGCATTTTTGATCGATTTCATAAGATTTTCAAAGCTCTTTGGTCTCCCAGTAATATTATCATGGATTTGTGGGTTTGAGCCATACAGGCTAAATACGATCTTTTTCACACCCGCAGTCTTTAATTTTAGAAAATAACTTTTTGAAACAGGCGATACATGCTCAGATTTTCCAAAAACGTTTCCAGAGGTGTATATAAAAGAATCGATGTTTAACTTTGTTATATGTTCACATATATCCACGATATAGGGGTATGTAAGAGGCTCTCCACCGGATAAGGATATTTCAGCTACGCCCATGGATTTCGCTTGATTTATGATATCTTTGAGTTCGCTCAGGCTGAATTCGTTTGGTAAGGGGTCCCCCCCATTGGAAGAACATAGAACGCATTTCATCGGACATTTTCTGGTTATTTCCAACGTCAGATCCTTCAAAATCATACGTTATCCTCGCCTCTTTTCACTTTCAGCCATATCTTCTCGGAGTAGTTCATCCAGAGTTACCTGTCCTCTCGGTAGTGACGGGAACAGCACATAAACCCCCCTCATTTTTTTCTTGATTTTTCCGCTGATGTATAACCGATTTATAGCACTATTCGCTGTATTATAATTAATATCTAACTTTTGGGCAAGTTTTTTTGGGGTAACCTCTTCGGAGGGGTGTTCATGGAAATAGTTCCACACGAGATCTGATTTATTAAATGGTTCGTTACCATACATATTGCAATATTGCAAT